>CAYYIR010000007.1:0-3266 GCA_964471995.1 uncultured Nitrospina sp.
CATCATAATACAACCCATCGTCACAAGAGCTGTGGTGGAAAATCCAAACTCATCAGCACCCAAAATTCCGCCGATCACCACATCGCGACCTGTTTTAAGCTGCCCATCAACCTGAACACGGATACGACCCCTAAGATCATTGAGTACTAAAACCTGTTGAGTTTCAGAAAGCCCCAACTCCCATGGGAGTCCTGCATGTTTTATTGAAGTTTGTGGGGATGCACCGGTTCCACCGTCGTGGCCTGCAATAAGAACCCCCTCAGCATGGGCTTTGGATACACCCGCTGCAATAGTACCAACTCCTGCTTCTGCGACTAGTTTGACACTCACTCTGGCATCAGGGTTAGCATTATGTAAATCGAATATCAGTTGTTGTAAATCTTCAATCGAATAAATATCGTGATGCGGTGGAGGTGAAATCAACCCTACCCCCGGTGTTGAGTGCCTGATCTTGGCAATGTATTCACTCACCTTATGTCCTGGTAACTGGCCACCTTCGCCAGGCTTGGCCCCCTGTGCAACTTTAATCTGCATTTCATCCGCGTTAGTAAGATAATAGCTATTCACACCAAATCTACCTGAGGCGACCTGCTTAATTCTGCTACGACGGGAATCTCCATTTTCATCGAGTTTATAACGTATCGAATCTTCACCGCCTTCACCGGTATTACTTTTCCCTCCCAATCTGTTCATAGCAATTGCTAAAGTTTCATGCGCTTCACGAGATATGGAGCCTATAGACATAGCACCGGTACAAAAGCGTTTGGTAATTTTCTCTACTGACTCTACATCATCAAGAGGTATGGGAGTTGTTTTCTTGAAATTAAAAAGCCCCCTTAAGGTACACTGACGCGTGCTTTCTAAATCTGCCTGTTGTGAAAAATTTTTATAGGTCACATAATCATTGGAACGTGTAGCATGCTGCAACAATGCAATAGCATTTGGATTAAGCATGTGTTTTTCTTCACCACGTCGCCATTGGTAATTTCCTCCAAGATCCAATAATGAAGAACGGTCACTACCAAAAGCTTTTTCATGTCTTGCTAGAGCTTCTTTAGCCAAAACATTCAAGCTTGCGCCACCAACTCTCGATGGGGTACCCGTAAAATACCGCTCGATAACATCTTCACCCAATCCAACTGCTTCAAAAATCTGTGCACCCCGATAGCTTTGAATAGTTGAAATTCCCATCTTTGCTATAATTTTAAATAATCCTTTTCTGGTTGCCTTAATAAAATTACTAACAGCAATTTCTGAATCTATTTTCTTTATATATACAGCCTCATTTGCTATCTCTGCCACAGTCTCATAAGCAAGGTAAGGATAAATAGCACCGGCACCATAACCAATTAAAAGGGCAAAGTGCATCATCTCCCTGGCCTCCCCAGTTTCAATAGCTATCCCGACGCGAGTACGCGTTCGCTCCCTCAAAAGATGATGGTGTAGTCCTGCTGTTACAAGCAGACTAGGTAAAGCAGCCTTTTCTTTATCAACACCTTTATCAGAAATAATCAAAATGGTTGCTCCCTGTTCAATTGCCTGGGATGCATTTTTAAATAACATATCCAGAGCTCTTTCCATTCCCTGTTCGCCTTCAGAAATAGGGAAAAGAGAAGAAAGCACGACAGATTTTAAGCCCTTTTGATCTAGGTTGCGAATTTTCTCCATCTCTTTACCAGTAAGAATAGGATGCTCTACTTTTAGTTTGCAGCAGTGTTCTGGGCTTTCGTCTAGAAGATTTCTTTCTTTGCCTAATGTAACTTCCATTGACATCACTAATTCTTCACGAATGGAATCAATAGCTGGATTGGTAACCTGAGCAAAAAGTTGTTTAAAATAATTAAAAAGAAGTTGTGGTTTTTGTGACAAAATTGCCAAGGGAGTGTCATTCCCCATAGACCCAGTTGCCTCCGCTCCGTCTCCAGTCATAGGCGCCATAACAAACTTTTGATCTTCAACTGTATATCCAAAGGCAACCTGACGCGTTAAGAGAGTCTCGTAATCGGGCTCGAATTTAAAATTGGTTTCAGGCAGATTTTTTAGGTTAATCTGATTATCTTTTACCCATTTTTTATATGGTTTTTGGGTAGCAATTTTTGCTTTTATTTCTTCATCAGAAATAATACGACCTTCATTTATATCTATAAGAAACATCTTTCCCGGCTGTAATCTTCCTTTATATTCGATATTTGCTTCATCCACAGGCACAACGCCCACCTCAGAAGCCATAACAACCAAACCGTCTTTTGTCACATAATATCGAGATGGGCGCAGACCATTTCTATCTAACACCGCGCCACAGGTTTCCCCATCAGTAAAAGCAATGGATGCAGGGCCGTCCCAAGGTTCCATCATGGAAGCATGGTATTCATAAAATCCGCGTTTTTGATCATCCATGGTCTCATGCCCACTCCACGGCTCAGGGATCATCATCATCATGGCATGAGGCAAGGATCTACCTGTCAAAAATAACATTTCCAAGGCCTGATCAAAATCTGCCGAGTCACTTCCTCCAGGTGCAATAACAGGGAGAATCATATTGATGTCTTTGAATAAAGGTGACTCAAACATTGATTCCCGTGCATCCATCCAGTTCTTGTTTCCTCGGACGGTGTTGATCTCACCATTGTGTGCGATGTAACGAAAAGGCTGCGCGCGACCCCAAGAAGGAAAGGTATTGGTGCTATAGCGGGAATGGGCTAAAGCCAGGGCCGAAGTCATTTTCTGGTCTTTAATATCCAGATAATAGCTTTCCAATTGAGGTGCCATTAACTGACCTTTATATATTAGAGTCTTACTTGAGAGGCTACATATATAAAAGTTTTCGTTATTATCATTGAGTCCAGCTCGACGCACACCCCATGCAGATCGTTTCCTAACACAATACAGCCGGCGTTCAAAAGCCAACTGATCTTTTACGTCATCCGGTGCCCCAATAAAAATTTGTTTAATTACTGGCTCTACTGAACGTGCACTTATTCCTATCGTGGTATTATCCACAGGAACATCCCGCCAACCCAACAACTCTAAACCTTCAGTCAGGATTGCACGCTCCATAATTTCCTGCCCTTCTTTTGCATTTTTGCCTGTTGGCAGGAATACATTCCCAGCCGCATAACGACCAGCCTCAGGCAATTGGATTCCAATTTTTTCACACTGCTCCTGAAAAAATGCATGTGGTATCTGGATCAATATTCCAGCCCCGTCCCCCGTAAGCTTATCAGCACCACAAGCACCTCGATGCTCAAGTTTTTTTAAAATCTCCA
>CAYYIR010000007.1:3366-22230 GCA_964471995.1 uncultured Nitrospina sp.
GTAAGCTTATCAGCACCACAAGCACCTCGATGCTCAAGTTTTTTTAAAATCTCCAAGCCTTGAAAAATGATTTCGTGGGATTTTTCACCCTTCATATTCATAACAAAACCAACCCCACAACTGTCTTTTTCATAAGACGGATCGTAAAGACCTTGTTTTTTAGGGAAAGCGTACATATTTTATTTAAAGTATTGTTTTATATGGTTTTATAAAATTATATAAATTGCGATATTACAACCTTTTTAAAGCTGGACTACTAATAAAAGCAAATCCTGTGCCTTTAATAAAATGCTAAATATTTATGTAATTGGGGCGTTACAGCAAGATTTTAAAAACACCCTTTAATATTATGTAAATTTATTACAATAAAATATGTATTATTATAACAAAAATATTTAGCGAGTGTATTTATTAGGGATTTTGCTAGGTTTAAACAAGGGCTAAACTTATCCCATATTCCCTATATCATTTAATTGAGTGCGGAAGGATTCTACCTATCATTGATAACTATTGCATCTAAAAACATTTAATTTCTAAAACTACATATCTCAAAAGTAATTTAAATTCTTATAAAATTTTTATAAAAATAATTAAGCCTTTCTTAAACCCTTGTTTTTTTTGTCCTATTTTATTAAAGTATCTCTATTAAAAATATTTTTCCATAAAAGGCCCGAGGCACAATAAACAAAAAAATCAATGAGCAAACATTTCAAAATCCAATTCGTTTTTTTCTCGCGCCTGCACCTACTGTTAATGAAACACTAACTGCTTAGTTTCTATTTTAATTAGATCAACGCAGGCCTCTTTCTCCTAATCAGCTTAGATTTTTGATTTGATTTTTTGACTTCCCCGGGAAAACCTTCCAATCCTCTGGAATTCAATTTGATAAACCTTATAATGGAGGGGAATTTATTTTTGAAAGGATTTTTTATCAATGCAACGTGAGAAACTCATAATTTTCGATACCACTTTAAGAGACGGGGAGCAATGTCCTGGTGCCAGCTTAAATATCAAGGAAAAACTTGAGATTGCAAGGCAATTGGCCCTACTTAAAGTTGATGTAATCGAAGCAGGTTTTCCGGTTGCATCCCCTGGGGACTTTGAATCAGTCAAACAAATTGCCGAAGAAATTCGTGGCGCCACTATTGCGGGTCTATCTCGTGCACTAGAAAAGGATATCGAATCAACGGCGAAGGCTTTGGAGAAAGCAGAAAAGCCGCGCATCCATGTTTTTCTATCAACCTCCAAGGTACACCGTGATCATATGGTCGAAAAAGCCAAAGAGGAAATCATCGAGATGGGTGTAAAAGCCATCTCTTTCGCACGAAAGTTTTGTGATGATGTTGAATTCTCACCTATGGATGCAACTCGTACAGAAAAAGATTTTCTAGTAGAGGTCACCCGTGAAATGATCCAAGCGGGCGCAACAACAGTGAATATTCCCGATACGGTTGGCTATACTATTCCCGAAGAATTTGCAAAGCTTATTAGTTATTTAAAGCAAAACGTTGACAACATTAATAAAGCAATTATCAGTGTGCACTGTCATAACGATTTAGGCTTAGCCGTTTCCAATTCTTTAGCGGCTGTCCAAGCGGGAGCAAGGCAGGTAGAATGCACTATTAATGGTATCGGTGAACGAGCCGGTAATGCAGCAATGGAAGAAATCGTCATGGCGGTTCGCACACGCAGGGATTTCTTCAGCAGTATTGAAACGAACATTGAAACACGCCATATTCAACCCTGCAGCAAGCTAGTTAGTAGTCTGACAGGCTTTTTTGTACAGCGCAACAAAGCCATTGTCGGCAAAAATGCTTTTGCCCATGAGTCAGGTATCCACCAGCATGGATTTCTCAAACGCAAAGATACCTTTGAGATAATGGATCCAAAAGATGTAGGTGGCGAGGAGTCAGAGCTGGTAATGGGAAAACATTCAGGCCGCAACGCCTTACTCCATAAAGTCCAAGAATTGGGATATAGCTTAACTCAAGAGGAGTTGGACAAGGTATTTGAGGATTTTAAAATCCTTGCAGATGAGAAGAAAGAGATTTTTGAAGACGATCTCCATACTTTTATTCAAAAGCAAAAGTTTTCTGAAGAACAGCAAATTACATACAAATTAGGAAACATTAAATGTCAGTTTGAAAGTGGTAGTGATCCGCAAGCGACGGTCACATTAATTAGTCGCGATGGCAAACAACATAACTCATCTTCAGGGGGAGATGGCCCAGTCGATGCAATTTACAATGCGATCGATAAAATTACAGGGCTAACCTGTAAGCTACTGGACTATCAAGTAATGGCTAAAACAAAAGGGCAAGATGCTCAAGGTGAAGTTACCGTCCGCGTTCAAAATGAAAAACGTGAAGTTCTAGGCAAAGGAGCAGGTGTAAATACTATTGAAGCCAGTGGCTTTGCTTATGTCAATGCAATTAATAAATTACTACTAAAGTTAAAATCTGGCCCCGTAGAAGGCAAAGATGTTCCCGGCCCCTAATTCGGATTAATTGTCTAATCAAACCTCTCTCGGATACCCGGGAGGGGTTTTTGCTTTAAAGAATGTTTAAGGAGTAAAACCATTACAAACCGGGATACATTATTTCAAAAACCCAAAACAACAGAGCCCTTTGAGTTTAACGATTCGGTGGCTATGGTTTTTGATGACATGTTGCAACGCAGCATTCCTATGTACCAGGAATGCCAAGATCTAGCAGTGCATTGGTGTGCAAAATATGCAAAGCCCTCCACCTCTGTTTATGATCTTGGTTGTTCAACCGGAAGCTTTCTTTTAAAATTAGCCCAGGCCTTGCCGCCTTTAAAAAATATAAAGCTAATAGGTCTCGATAGTTCTCAAGCCATGTTAAAAAAAGCAAAGGGAACCCTGAGAAACTCTCCTTTGCCTTGTGAGATGATTCAAGCAGATTTAAATGAAAATTTATCAATAGACAATGCTTCCGTTATTGTCATGAACTATACCTTGCAATTCGTTCGACCTTCCAATCGAAGTACCCTTTTAAAAATTATTTATAACGCCTTGGTGCCGGGAGGCTCTATGATCCTCATTGAAAAAGTTAATAGTAAAATACCGGGTCTTAATAAAACCTTCATAGATTTTCATCACCAATTTAAAGAAGAAAAGGGATACTCCAAGCTAGAAATTTCTCAAAAACGCGAAGCTCTTGAGAATGTGCTCATCCCTTGGACTGTAGGGCAGAATAATCATCTTATCCAAACTGCAGGGTTCTCAACTGTCGACTTATTTTTTAAATGGAATAACTTCGCCGGCTTTATTGCTTTAAAATAGAAACTATTGTATTGTTACTAACTGTTTATAAAGTCAAAAGGTTCCGGGTTTCACAGCAATTCAGAAGGAGAGGTTTTATGCCAAACTACGATCATACTTGCGGAAAATGCAAAAAGGATTTCGTGGTAGAGATGAAAATGTCTGAAGTGGATAAGAAAAAGGTTTCCTGCCCTGAATGCGGTTCAAAAAAAGTTACTCGTAATGTCACCAATAACTCCTTTTGGAGTGAAAGTATCGACCGATACAATTACTCAAAAACGCAAAATAATTAAATTATAAGATGCTTACCGAAGTTAAGCCTGCCACACAGAAATTTCCAGGTCGCTATGGGGAACTGGTTCAATTTCCATTACAACGGATTCATATTGAATTAACCAATGTCTGCAATTTTGACTGCACCTTCTGCCCAAAGCAGGAGATGACTCGTCATTATGAGTATATGGATTTCGAACGAGTTTGCGGCATTATCGATGAAATTGCAGAATACAAGATGGCAGAAAAAATAACGTTTCACGTCATGGGCGAACCGTTCATGCACCCTCGTTTCTTCGATATTCTTGAGCATGCTGCCGAACGAGGTGTTAAAACGGGAATCACAACAAACGGAACTTACCTTGACGAAGAGATGGGTATCAAGCTCGAAAAGGTTACAGCATCACAAGTAAATATATCTTTACAGACACCGGATGAAGAGTCTTTCAAAACTCGAAAATCCCGACGCATGAAGTTTGATGAATATCATAACCGCATTCTTGATTTTATTGGGACTTGTCTCAAGCAATCGAAACCACCAAAGATTAAAGTTCACTTTTTGAATACTTCCATCAAAACCGAAGTTCCAGGTGAAGACTGGAGCGTTGGCACCATGAGCGTGATCAACAACACCAAAGACTTAAGAAATACCTTTCGCTACTGGGCTAACGAGGTCCATAAAATTTGCCCCCCTATGAGCGATGAAGAAAAAGCCAAAGTCGAAAAGAAAATTGAAAAACTTTCTTCCTTTAAATGGAATGTGGTAGAGGTTGCACCCAACATTTTCTTCGAAACCTATATCCTCAATACATGGGGCAATGCTTTTGCTGAGGGTGGAAATGTGGTTCCCTCTAAAACTGGATATTGCAGTGCCTTGAGCGACCATTTTGCTATACTCTGTAGTGGTGATTTGATTTATTGCTGTGTAGATTATGATGGCAAAACAGCTGCTGGGAATGTATTCGAAAGTTCCATCACCGAGATTTTAAACACACAACCAGTCATTGAAGCGGTAGAAGGTTTCCAAAACCTCAAAGTTGTACACCCTCATTGTCAAAAATGTTTGGGTGGCAGCACATGGTTCAAATCCGTTCTAAATCGGGTTGGGTCTATCGTTATCTGGAAATACCTGAAAAATTTCTTCTATAAACAATCGTAACTCAAGTCGGGA
The DNA here is from genome assembly GCA_964471995.1 of uncultured Nitrospina sp. Classification (GTDB taxonomy): domain Bacteria; phylum Nitrospinota; class Nitrospinia; order Nitrospinales; family VA-1; genus UBA8687. The sequence goes on from CAYYIR010000007.1 coordinate 8,094, forward strand.
TGTAGCGCAGCCTGGTAGCGCACTTGCTTCGGGAGTAAGGGGTCGGAGGTTCAAATCCTCTCATCCCGACCAATAAACACAATGGCTTTAATGAAAGCCAACTCTAGAATTATGAGCGTAAAAAAATTAGTAGTTCTGGGTGGAGGCCCGGGAGGTTATGCAGCAGCATTTTTTGCAGCCGACAAGGGTATGGATGTCACTCTCGTTGATATGGGTAATAAACTTGGCGGTGTTTGCTTGCACCGAGGATGCATCCCATCAAAAGCTCTATTGCATATTGCTCATCTTATCAACGAAACAAAAGAAGCAAAAGCCTGGGGAATAGATTTTGGTAATCCAAAAGTTGATCTTGACTCCGTCAGGAAATGGAAAAACCAAGTCATTGACAAAATGGCCGGTGGGCTCACACAACTTACCAAGCAACGTAATATAAAGTTTGTTTCAGGCAAAGGAGTCTTCAAGGATTCAAACACCTTAAAAGTAGAAAGCAAAGATTATTCATTTGACCATTGCATTATCGCTACCGGGTCGCGCCCAACCCAACCCTTTGAAAATATCCCCAACACAATTGACTCCACGGGAGCCTTAAATCTTAATAGTCTACCGGCAAAATTATTGGTTATTGGGGGTGGCTATATAGGACTTGAAATGGGTAGTGTTTATGCTGCGTTGGGTAGCCAGGTTACTGTCGTAGAAATAACAGATCAGCTTTTAAATGGGGTGGACCGTGACCTAGTGAGGCTCTTACAGAAAAGAATAATGAAACAATTTGAAGCAATTCTCCTAGATACCCAAGTTGTAGCTTTGGAAAATAATAGCTCTGGGGTATCAGTAACACTAAAAAATAAAACAGGAATAGAGAAAAGGATTTTTGATCAAGTGCTTATTTCCGTAGGCCGAAGCCCAAACACTAATGGGTTGGGACTCGAAAATACAAATGTAAAAATAAATGATAAGGATTTTATAATTGTCGACTCACAACAAAAAACAAATGATTCTTGCATATCAGCAATTGGTGATGTGACAGGAAACCCGATGCTGGCTCACAAGGCTTCCCATGAAGCTAGAGTAGCTGTTGAAGTTATACAAGGAAAAAGTACTAATTTTGAAAATCGGGTAATCCCTGCAATTGTCTTTACAGACCCAGAAATTGCATGGGCGGGTTTGACAGAAACCCAGGCTCAGATTGATGGGGAAAATATTTCAGTGGCTAAATTTCCCTGGACAGCTTCAGGTAGAGCACAATCGTTAGGCTGCAGCGAAGGCCTGACCAAACTAATTATTGAACCAAAAACTGAAAAAATACTCGGGGTTGGCTTGACTGGAACAGGAGCTGGCGAATTAATCTCCGAGGGTGTTTTGGCAATTGAAATGGGAATAAAGGCAAAAGACCTCGCGCTAACGATCCATCCACACCCAACACTATCCGAAACTTTGATGGAAGCCGCTGAAGTTTTTTATGGGACAGCCACTCACATCTACAAGAAAAAAAGAACTTAGTCTAAAGTTTTTAATCAAATATCTCTCTCCCCCAAAAGAACAAACAATTTTTTGACAAAGATTTCATTATTCTTGACGAATTTAAGAAAAAAAACGCCTTAAAATTTTTATCTTAATACATCCTAAGGCCTTATTTTACAAAAACTTATAAACATTATAACCAACATATAAAGTTTGGCATAAAACTTGCCGTCAAGTAAGGTTAAGCACAGGAGCTAATTATTAAGTTTTTTAAAATGGAAGGTCAAAACTGCCATGGACAAGGTAAAAGTTGCTTATCGACTATTTGATAAGTTGATCAATTCAAAAGCTAGACCCAAACAAGAATCGTTTGTTTTAAAAAGTATTGCCGCATCATTTGCAGGAGCATCAATTCCTGCGGCCATTTTTTATTTCTTGATGTAACTGATGTTTAGGGGTCATTAGTAATAAGGCCAATAAGGCGAATAAGGCCAATAAGGCCTATATTGATTTGGAGTGAACCAAGGATCCCAATAAGGAGGATAAAAATAAGGGTTGCGTTCAAAATTTTCATGAAGCACTAACTCCTCAACCTCAATAACAGGAAACTTATAAGGACGCTTCCCCACCTTTCCCATCGTGGTTCCCTTAATTTTCCCAACCCCTGTTACTCCCCTTCCCTTCGAATAAATCTCTGGCTCCAGAAAACTTTTTTTAAAAAATAAAAAGCGCCCTCCAGACTCGTCACCGGCTTCCGGGTAACCAGACGAACTAATTTTTTTTTGCACTACTTCTATTTCTGTTCCGGCCTTAAGAACACGAGTTTCTACAATCGCTCCACCTAATAATATCTTCTTACCTATAAACTTTTCAGGATTTTCAATAATTTGCTCAAAGGTGAGAGTGGGGTCCAAATTCTTACGAAGCTCTGGGGATATGGGATGAGCACAACCTAATGATCCTACAAAAAAAAATAATATGATGGTTTGATAGAATCGTTTCATTTTAAATTTTGAGTTTAAATCCTAGTAAAAATTATTAAAAAGTCCTGAAATTCATTTAAACCGTTTTCCATATAATATTCAAAGGATTTTTAAATTACAGTTCGTTTCTAAAAAATTTAATTTCCCCTCAAGTTAATTGGCCGAATGCTTATAAAAAAGTTAAAATAAGTCGAAACATACATTAAACTCGGAATTCCTCTATACCCTCTTATTATGGCCCAATCGACTAATCGTGACTACTACAAGATCCTAGGCGTCACTACTAAAACCCCTAAAAAAGAGATCAAACAGAAATATAGAGAACTGGCTAAAAAGTTTCACCCGGATTCCAATAAAGGAAGTAAGGAAGCTGAAGATAAGTTTAAAATTATTTCCGAAGCCTATGAAGTTTTGAGCAATGCCAAAAAACGAAAGGAGTACGACCGCCAGAGAAGTTACAAAAAATCAGCATCTACTAGACCATCAGGAAGACCAAACTGGGCCCAGGAGCCACCGGAAGGGTTCGGACGTCGTCCGAGTGGCAATGAACAAGCTTATCAAGAGCCTTTTGCGGCGGAGCCAGAACCGATTGATCCGGACATGCCCACAAGCGGATTCGACTTACAATTTATAATAGATGTGCCTTTGCCTATCGTCGCTTTAGGAGGAACAATCCCCTATACTTATGAAAAATATGTCAAATGTCAGGATTGTGATGGCACAGGAGTACAAGAAGATAACGAATGTCCTAACTGCCAGGGAAAACAGCTTGTAGTACGTTCCGTTACCCTTGATGTTAAAATTCCACCCGGTGTTGCAGACCAATACACACTTGCAATAATTAAGGAAGGTGGCGAAGGAAGAAATGGTGGTCCTCCCGGTGAATTATTTCTGAAAATTAACACCCAGCCCCACGAAAATTTTAAAAGAATTAAAAACGATATTATTAGTGAAGTTGCTATTCCTAGAAAACTTGCCGATCAAGGTGGCTTTTTTAAAGTCGAAACTTTAAAAGGAAAACGGACAATTGAGGTTGAAGAAGGGACATTAATAGGGGAAGAAATACGCATTCGAGGAGAAGGTGCTGCAATAAACTGGGGAAAGAAGAGAGGTGACCTAATTATAAAATTTAATATCCAGGAAGACGATTCATGACCTTTTTCTTTCTAGTGCTTTTACTTGCAGCCGTCATCATTTATATTTTCTGGATTCTTATCAAACCTGGGGAAGAGCATGCTCCAAAAAAAGAGCTCCGAAAAAAAATAGACCAAAAAAATAAACCTACAAAAAAATATAAGACTACCGAAGTGAAACCAGAAGACCAAACATCAAATATCGACCCTATCCGTAAAAAAATTGCAGAACAAATGAAAAAAGATCCGGAAATTATTAGTCGCGCGCTTAGTTACTGGTTAAATCAAAAAGAATAACGTATTTCCTAGTTGCACTAAGATGAATTTTATAAACACTAGGTCTGCCCACCCTGGAATCAAAATTTATCTTTCCAGGAAAAACAGAGTAAGGAATAATTTTAAAGAAGTTGCTTTTACCCTTTACGAGCTTTTACTTCAGCCGCATGGGCTCTGGCACGTTTCAACATGGCTGCTTTCTCTTCTGAAGAGAAATCTTTGCGAGGAGTTGGTCCTGGAACAAAGTTTCCCGAAGGTTTCTTAACTGGACCGGGTGTGGCTTCAGCGGTTTCTGCTTTCACCTCTGGAACTTCTTCAGGTTTCGCTTCAGCGGGGGTCGGAGCCGAAGCTTTTACCGTCGCTTCGCCCTCTTTTCTCACTAGGCGCATTGAAGACCAAACATCATTCGTAGGATAGGGAGTATCTAAACCGATTTTTAGATCCATTCTGATTATTTTTTCGTCAGAGCATTCAGTGATCCAAGTATTGGACGCACCACCTGGCTCAAAGATAGGATCAATGGGATAAAACGTGCCATTTTTATCCATCAATTGTTTCACCCCGGTTTTATCAAACAGAGTTAAAGCTTCTGCTTTTGTAGGAATTCTCCAATTATCATAACCGCCGAATTGATCTTTATTCTTATTAACCCAATCCACATACTGCTTATGATCTTGCCAGGTATAAAATTGTTTTTTATCTAACCAAGCATCCGTTTTTTTCCAAGTCAAACCAGAATTTGGATCTGTGATTGTACCATCACCGTGATCAACAAACGGATCACCAACAGGGCCAGCTTTTTTTGCAGCTTCTGCTTTTTTTGCGGCCGCTAATTTGGCCTTCTCTGCAGGGGAGAGTTGTTTTTCTTCTGTAGGTGGGGAGTTTTCTGCCATCTTTAGCTTTTTTTATTCATAGAGGATTCAGTAGCTTCCAAAATCTCACTCAAATCTTTTTCTGAGTTTGAAAGAGTTTTTAATATTTCTCCCAGTTTTGAGGCTGTAAATACATTTAAACGTGATTGGTAATCGGTTCGATAATCCGCAGCATTTTTACGGATCCATTCCACAACAACCTGCTCCTTGATTTCCCCATTTTTGTTGGCGCATTTTTTATCCAGCAGATTAGTCTGGGATAACCGTATGATTTCGCAAATCAAATCTTCTTTGACCAGGTTCATACCATTAATTTTAACATGAAAGTGTATGAAGGGATCAAATCTCAACCCTCAAAAAGACGCCACTCTATAATGGTTTTTGAAGCTTGTCAACGCGATAATTTAAAACTCCAAAATGCTTATCAAAACAAACAATTAGGGCTAAATTTCTTGCAAATAATTCCTCTATTTTTCATTTTTTTCTGGAATCGCATTTACTGGATAATATTTTTTAAAGGCTTGTTTGAGAACGCGGATCCAAATATTCCCGCAAACCTTCTCCCAAAAAATTAAATGATAAAATAGTAAAAAATATAGCCAATGAAGGAAACAATATTAAATGCGGATAAAACTTTATAGCGGTCCACCCATCACTCGCGAGGGTTCCCCAACTGCTTGCTGGCGGTGCAATTCCAAGGCCGATAAAGCTCAATGTGGATTCTGCTAGAATTGCTACAGGAATACGAAAACTAAGTGTCACAACAAGCACACCCAGTATATTCGGAAAAATTTCCCTCAACATAATCCTAAAATGGCTTGCACCCAAGGCTTTAGCTGCTTGAATAAAAGGATACTCTTTGATGCGTAAAACCTCTCCTCTTACTAACCTAGCAATGGTTACCCAACTGACAATAGTTAAAGCAATGAATACCCCGGTTATTCCATGTCCCATCAAAACGGTTATCAAAATAATCATTAAAAGATCAGGCAAAGCAAAAACTACATCCACAATCCGCATCATGAGGCTATCAGTTCGTCCACCCACGTAAGCAGAAATGGTCCCATATATAGTCCCGATAACAAGAGCCAGCATAGTAGAACAAACACCTACAAATAGTGAAACCCGCGAACCATAAATCATGCGTGACAAAAGATCTCTGCCTAGCCGATCTGTACCCAACCAATGCTCAGAGTCTGGAAAAGAAAGGATATTCAAAGCGTCCTGAGTTTTATAAGAGTAAGGGGCTACCCATGGTGCAAGAATAGCCAGCAAGAAAATAATAATAAGAAAACCAGCGCTTGTTTTAAAGGAAATGGGCATAAAGCTATTCCACTGAAACTCTGGGATCGAGCCATCCATAAATCATATCAACAACAATGTTGGCAGTAACAATCAAGACCGCATAGACCAATGTCACGCCCATAATCAATGGGTAGTCCCTATTAGTAACAGCTGTAATAAAAAACCGACCCATACCGGGAATTGAAAAAATAAATTCAATAACAAAAGAACCGGTAACCAAACCAGCGGTTAACGGCCCCATCACTGAAACAATTGGATAAATTGAATTTTTCAAAACATGCTTCAATAAAATTTTATATTCACTCAATCCTTTAGCACGAGCTGTCCTTATATAATCAGAAGCGAGAACATCCAGCACCGTGGTACGTGTTAAACGTGCAATATATCCTGCAAAGCCCGCCCCTAAAGAGAATGCGGGAAGGATCATATATTTTGGCCCCTCCCATAAGGCTGGAGGCAATAAATGCCAATTATGTGAAAACATCCAGATGGAAACCGCACCTAATACAAAACTAGGAACAGAAATTCCCATAGCCGCAAATAATAATACTGATCTATCAAGTAAAGAATTTTTCCAATAAGCAGAAATCACGCCTGCAGGAATACCGAATCCCAACACAACCATAACAGCACACATACCCAAGACAAAAGACACTGGAAATGTATCACGTAAAATATCTGAAACATCACGACCAATATACTTATAAGAGGGACCTAAATCACCTTGCATTATTTGCTTTAAATAAAGTACATACTGAACCTCTATGGGTTCATCGAGGTGATATTTTGCTTCAATATTAGCAATGATTTCAGGGGGAAGGATTTTGTCACTGTCAAAAGGACCACCGGGAACACAGTGCATAATGATAAAGGTAAGCGTTGCAACAGCCACTAGGACTGGTATGCCCAGCAATACTCGCCTTAGAAGAAATACTAACATTTGGGTATTTTAGCACACAAAAAATAACAAGGCCGGACAACACTTCAAAATTTGGAACCCAAGAAAAGTTATACCTCCTAAATATTTTCCAAAAACTTTCTATAAAGTGAGATCAGCTGATATATAATGGACGATCGGCTGAAAACAATATAATTTTTGCAATGCATTATTCTTCTTTAAGAAAATTTATAGAACGGCTTGAAATCGAAAATGAACTTATTCGAATTCAAGAAAAAGTATCTCCCATTCTTGAAATTGCGGAAATCACTGATCGAATATCCAAACAACCCGATGGTGGAAAAGCTCTCCTTTTTGAAAATGTTGAGGGAAGTTCCATACCCGTTTTGATCAATGCATTCGGAAGCAAAAAAAGAATGAACATGGCCCTAGGTGTCTATGATGTTGAAGAGATCGCCAAAAGAATCGAGCAATATTTAAAAATTCCTCCTCCCATAACTATGCTCGATAAAGCAAAACTTTTACCCATGTTATTGGAAGCAGCAAAGTTTCCACCAAAACTAGTTAAAGGTTCCAAAGCACCTTGTCAGGAAGTAGTTCATTTAAATGATAAGGTCAATCTGGATGAAATCCCCATATTACAATGCTGGCCGTCAGACGCAGGACGTTTCATAACTTTCCCTATTGTTATCAATCGTAGCGCTGATCGAAAGGTCAAGAACGTTGGCCTTTACCGTATGCAGATCTATGATTCTAAAACAACCGGAATGCACTGGCATATTCATAAAGATGGAGCACACTTCTTTCATGAATACCGTAAACAAGGAAAAATTATGGAGGTGGCTGTGGCAATCGGAGCTGATCCAGCATCCTGTTATTCGGCATCAGCCCCTCTACCTTATGGCATTGACGAATTCCTTTTGGCCGGGTTTATCCGTAAACAAAGTGTACCTTTGGTAAAGTGCAAGACGGTCGATCTGGAAGTCCCTTCCGACTCAGAATTTGTTTTGGAAGGATTTATAGACCCTTCCGAAATGCGACTCGAAGGACCTTTTGGAGACCACACCGGTTACTATTCACAAGATGGGGATTATCCTGTTTTTCATATTACAGCCATCACGCACCGTAAAGATCCTATATACCTGACAACAATAGTCGGAAAACCACCTCAAGAAGATTTTTATTTGGGTCGTGCAACTGAGCGTATTTTTCTTCCCCTACTCCGTACACAGCTTCCAGAAATAGTCGATATGGACATGCCCGTTGAAGGGGTTTTTCATAACTGTGTCATCGTATCCTTGGACAAAAGTTATCCGATGCAGTCACGCCGTTTAATGAGTGCTCTTTGGGGATTAGGACAAATGAGTTTTGTTAAAACAATCATAACAGTAGATCCCACAATCGATGTCCACAACTATGAAGAGGTTGTTAAATTAATTCTTAACCAGGTAGATTTTGATCGCGATTTGTTTTTCTCAGAGGGTGTTCTGGATGTACTCAACCACGCCTCTGACAACATGCTTTACGGATCTAAATTGGGTATCGATCTGACTAAAAAAGTGGAAGGCGAACCAGGTTTTGGTGAAAGCAAAAATTCGGATAAAAACATGTCTACTTTAGTTTCAGTAGATGAAGTAAAAAATTACTTTCCCGAAGTACAAAATATTAAACACTTAGATTTACATACCCAACGATCGGTTATGTACATAGCATTAAATAAGAAATCACCCCATCAAGCTACTGAATTTATAGAAGCATTTTTTAAGAACCCCAAATTCTCAACTGTGAATATCGCAATTGTATTAGAAGGCAATGTAAATCTTGAAAATAACTCTGTTGCAATGTGGAAACTTTTTAACAATATTGATCCAAAACGTGATTTGCATTTTTATGAAAATAGACTAGGAATTGATGCAACACAAAAGTTAAAAGAAGAAGGCTACCGGCAGAGGTGGCCCAAAGAAATTGAAATGTCCGAAGAAATTAAAAATCGAGTCAATTTAAAATGGGACACGATGTTTAACAAGCAAGTATAAATGGCATTAGAAAATATAAATATCAAAGGAGCTAGAGAGCATAACCTCAAAAACCTCCACCTGACGTTGCCACGCGAAAAACTGGTCGTTATTACCGGATTAAGCGGTTCTGGAAAATCTTCTCTTGCTTTCGACACCATTTACGCAGAGGGACAAAGACGGTATGTTGAATCCCTTTCTTCTTACGCAAGACAATTTTTGGAACTGATGGAAAAACCAGACGTCGACTCCATCGATGGTCTTTCACCTGCCATTTCTATTGAACAAAAAACCTCTAGTCGTAATCCCCGCTCTACTGTAGGCACAGTAACCGAAATCTATGATTATTTGCGGCTCCTTTACGCACGTATCGGAAGAGTTTTTTGTTATAGGTGTGGTAGGGAAATTTCATCCCAAACCGTTCAGCATATTGTCGACCAGATACAAACCATTCCATCTGGAAAAAAAATAATGATTCTGGCACCTATTGCTCGAGAGCGAAAAGGGGAATTTAAAAAAGAAATTCTTGATATAAAACGAAAAGGGTTTGTTCGCGCCCGAATCGATGGGGAGATACGTTCCCTCGATGAGGAGATTTCTCTAAATAAAAAATTTAAGCATACTTTGGAAATCGTCGTCGATCGTCTGGTAATAAAAGAAAATATGGGGAAGCGGCTAGCCGACTCTGTAGAGACTGCTATCAACCATGGTGAAGGTGCTATGGTTGTTTCGGTACTTGATGAAGAGGAGTTGTTATTTAGTGAAAAATTCGCATGCAGCTATTGCAACATCAGTTACCCGGATCTTGAACCCAGACTTTTTTCCTTTAACAACCCTCAAGGCGCTTGCTCTAAATGTGATGGTTTGGGAATAAAAATGGTTATTGATCCTGATCTCGTAGTGCCAGACGAAAGTCTTTCCATTCGCGATGGAGCCATAAAACCTTGGGAAAAACGTAACTCCGTTTATTTTCATCAAATGCTGGATACCATTTCCGCTCACTTCAAATTTAAATTAAGCACACCATTTAAAAAACTGACAAAAAATATCCAGAAAATTCTTTTATACGGGTCAGGAGATGAGCCGGTCAAATACTTCTATGAAAAAGATGGAAGGCAGCATCACTTTACCGATACCTTTGATGGAATCATACCCGATCTAGAAAGACGCTATTTGGAAACTGATTCTGCTTGGTCCAGAGAGGATATTGCTCGTTTTATGCGCCCCCTGCCCTGCCAGCAATGTAATGGTAACCGTTTAAGAAAAGAAGCTACTTCTGTAAAAGTGGCAGATTTAAATATCGTTGAGTTCACCTCCTTTTCCATTGGTAAAGCCTTTAAATTTTTTAAAGATTTGAAGCTTTCCAAACAAGAAAATAATATTGCACGGCGAATCGTAAAAGAAATTAGAGAAAGACTAGGGTTTCTCACCAATGTTGGCCTGGAATACCTATCCCTGGACCGCACCTCAGCAACATTATCAGGGGGTGAAAGCCAACGTATTCGACTTGCAACCCAAATAGGCTCCAGCTTAATGGGTGTTTTGTATGTCTTGGATGAACCAAGCATTGGGCTTCACCAACGAGATAATGACCGCTTATTGGAAACTCTTATTTGCCTGCGTGATTTGGGAAATACAGTCATCGTGGTTGAGCATGATGAAGCGACTATCCGGGCAGCAGACCATATCGTCGATCTAGGACCCGGTGCTGGAGTTCATGGAGGTGAAGTAATTTTTTCAGGTACACCGAAAGGACTCCTCAAAGATAAAGATTCGATTACAGGACAATACCTGTCAGGCAAAAAAGAAATTGTCATACCAAGCCAAAGAAGAAAAGGTAACGGAATGTTTTTAGAAGTTACCGGAGCAAAAGAAAATAACTTGCAAACTATAGATGTCAAGTTCCCGTTAGGGTGTCTTATTTGCGTAACTGGAGTTTCTGGATCTGGTAAAAGCACACTTATCCTTGAAATTTTATATAAAGCTCTTGCAAAACATTTTTATAGATCGACGAACAGGCCGGGTTCCTTTGATAAAATTAATGGGATCCACTATCTCGACAAAGTAATTGATATTGACCAGTCGCCTATTGGCCGAACACCCAGGTCGAATCCTGCAACCTACACAGGTGTCTTTACCCACATCCGAGAGTTATTCAGTCAGGTGCCCGAATCAAGGGCTCGAGGCTATAAACCAGGCCGTTTTAGTTTCAATGTAAAGGGTGGACGATGTGAAACCTGCCAAGGTGACGGATTGATTAAGATTGAAATGCATTTTTTACCAGATGTGTTCGTCACCTGTGAAGTCTGCCAAGGCAAACGATTTAACAGGGAAACATTGGAAATTTTATACAAAGGGAAAAGTATTGCGGATGTTTTAAAAATGACCGTTGAAGAAGGAAGTAATTTTTTTACCAATATTCCAGCAATTAAAAATAAATTACAAACTATTAAAGATGTTGGGTTGGATTATATTCGTCTAGGACAACAGGCCACCACTCTCTCGGGCGGCGAAGCGCAACGCGTGAAGTTATCCAAGGAACTTAGCAAACGTAGTACAGGTAGAACCCTTTATATACTCGATGAACCCACTACTGGGCTACATTTTGCGGATATCGAACAATTGCTAAAAGTTTTGCAAAAACTTGTGGATAATGGAAATACAGTAATAATCATCGAACATAATATGGATATCATCAAGACCGCAGATCATATTATTGATCTTGGACCCGACGGGGGAGACGGAGGAGGTTTCCTACTAGCCGAAGGTACGCCCGAAAAAATCGCGAAATCTAAAAAATCTTATACAGGAAAATATTTAAAAGAATATCTTTATTCTGGATAACCTTTCTAAACTAAATTAAAACGGAATTAAATGGGTGCTGGTTCTATTCACAAACTAATCAGTTGATCTATAATCAACTTCCATCACTATTTTTATTTATAAGTATTATAGATGTGGACCCAAGCAAAAAATATTTTTTATGCAAACGAGAATAAAAGTCTAGAGTATTATGAAACTGATTCATAACTGGCGCTTTGATAATTTAAATGGCGATATCTTTGGCGGTATAACAGCAGCGATTGTGGCACTACCCTTAGCCTTGGCGTTTGGAGTTCAGTCTGGTGCTGGCCCGGTCGCAGGACTTTATGGCGCGATCGCCCTTGGTATTTTTGCTGCCACTTTTGGTGGCACATCAACCCAGATAAGTGGGCCAACAGGGCCGATGACAGTTGTTTCCGCATTGGTAGTTATTAAGGCAATTGAAGAATATGGAAGCCTGGAAGCCGGGATGGGCTTTATCGTTTGTATTTTTGTTTTAGCTGGTTTAGCGCAAATTGTTTTTGGAGTCTGTCAATTAGGTGCCTATATAAAATATATTCCATATCCCGTTGTTTCAGGTTTCATGTCCGGGATTGGCGGCATAATTATTCTCCTCCAGATATTTCCGTTCTTTGGTCAAACTTCACCCAAAAATGTTATCGATGTTTTAACCCATATATCAGATGTCATTTCTCTAATAAACTGGGAGGCGGTAATTATTTCCAGTTCCACAGTTGCGATAATATATTTATTTCCCAGATTCACTAAAGCAGTTCCAAGCACATTGGTTGCACTTATATCTATGACTATTGTAACAATCTGGTTTGGGTTAGAAGTTCCGGTCATAGGGCCTATCCCTTCCAGTTTACCTGAACTGAAGTTAGGTAGCATGGCCAGCATTAATGCAAGTGATATAACATTAATTATTGAACTTGCTTTGACACTTTCTCTATTGGGAGCGATAGACTCACTGTTGACTTCGGTAATTGCTGATAACATGACTAAGACCAAACACCATAGTAACCGTGAACTGATGGGTCAGGGCATTGGAAATATCATGGCTGGTTCCATAGGCGGATTGCCAGGTGCCGGGGCAACAGTGAGAACACTTGTGAACATTAATGCAGGAGGTCGAACACCTCTTTCTGGCATAACTCATGGGTTTGTTCTTCTTGCTACATTGCTGGGGTTGGGAAACTATGCACAAGAAATCCCCATTCCGGTATTGGCTGGGATATTGATTACAGTAGGAATCGGAATCATCGACTATAAGGGGTTCCGTCATATAAAATCAGTCCCGCGTACTGATGCCATGGTAATGTTGATTGTTCTAGGGATGACAGTTTTTGTAGATCTTATTCAGGCAGTTGCAGTTGGCTTGATTCTATCTTCTATTCTCTTTATGAAGCAAATGAGTGATCAGTTGAGTAGTGAAGTTAAGATTTTACCATTAAAGGAAAACTGTAGACAATGGTGGAAAGAAAATATTCCAGAGTCCATTGCCGACAACATTTATGTCAAACATTTCCCAGGGCCATTATTTTTTGGGTTTGCCCCAGCTTTACAGGCGATGGCGGAAAGCCTTCCCAATATCCGAGTAGTTATTTTCCGAATGATGAGTGTTCCTCATATTGATCAAACAGGTCTGTATGCTTTAGAAGAAGTTGTTTTGAGTTTGGAAAAGAGGAACATTGCTGTCGTAATGACAGGTTTGCAAACTCAGCCCTACCTCATGTTGAAACGTATCAATCTAGTGCCTGGTTTAATTCCTGAAAATTATTTATTTGATAAGTTTGAGGATTGTATCCAATGGCTTGGAGAAGAATTGAGAAAGTCAACAGGTAGCGAGGAAGCATTTTTTGAGGAATTAGGTGCCTTTAGGACCGAGAGTAAAACTCCAGGGAGCATTGACTAATGAAAGCTTTTAGGGTTCATGAGTATGGAGAGGCTGCAAAATTTATTGAAGATGAAGTTAATAAACCCAGTGCAAAAGAAGGCCATCTTGTTGTTGAGGTAAAAGCCTCAAGTCTTAACCCCATTGACCATAAGCTCCTTAAAAGAGACTTGGGAATTAACCCTACTTTACCTGCAACCCTTCATATGGATGTGGCTGGGATAGTAACAGAAGTGGGAGAAGGAGTAACTGCCTTTAAAACGGGTGATGAGGTTTATGGTTGTGCTGGAGGATTACAAGGTGAAGCAGGAAATATCGAAGGTGCACTAGCGGATTTCATGCTGGTAGATAGTAATCTAATCGCTTTGAAACCCAAGTCATTGAGTTTTTCTGAATCTGCGGCATTACCACTTGTGACTATCACCGCATGGGAAGGGTTATTTGATCGTGCGCATATAAAAAAGGAAGATCATGTTC
>CAYYIR010000008.1:0-21475 GCA_964471995.1 uncultured Nitrospina sp.
CGATTTATAATAGTGATTTAAAAAACTTAGGGGCTACTGTTCATCTAATTGAAAAAGGAATCGATACAGGAAAAATTGCTGGAGCAAAACCTATTATTTTGGAACCTAAAGATAATGAGCAAACCTTGATGTTGAAAACTTTACAAGGGGGAACTCAGTTAATGGACGAAACCATCGACAAATGGAAAAAGGGCAGACTAAGTTTAAAACAACAAACTCGGAAGGGTAAGCTTTATAAAATGAAAGATCTTAAACCGCTCGCAATTTTAAAAGTAAAAAACATGGTAGAGTCCGGTGAGTTACAATACCTGATAGAATTAAACCTAAACAAATATTCTTAAACTTTTAAGGAATGATTTAAATTAAAACTCAAGGTTGGATATGAAAAATAATTTATTCATAGCTTTTCTATTAATATTTTCATTAGTTCTTTTCCTGTCGAATAATCAAGCCTATGGTCAAGAAGAAGAGGAAAAGTTCACCAATATTGGTCCTATAGGAATTTCAAATAAATACACGATACCAGAAAAAAAACGGGCAATTATTTTTAGAATCAAGAATAATTCTTCCAGAACTATAAAGCAGTTATTTGGTCGGGTCTTTAAGATCGATAAATCACAAACTGACCCACAAAAAAAGTTTTTACTTATTAATAATCCTCATAAGGGAGGAAGTATTTCAAAAGGCAAACCACATCGACCCGGAACTATATCAGAGTGGCATTTTACCCTTGTGCTTGAACCACCAACTGCAAATGAAGAAATTGAATATACTTTGCAAGTTCACCCAAAATCAATTTTTTTCGCAAATATTGAACCGAGAGAAGAAAACAAAAAGAATCAGGGCAACCCCTAATTCATTTTCAGTTAATATCAGATTCATACCAGAACACCGTCAGTAACTAAGAAATTTTTTTCTCGAATTAGCGTGAAAAACCAAGCCTAATTACGAAACATTTGCCACAATAATGGGCAAAATACTCAAATATCGCTTCTGCAGTAATAACCGTATTGATATAACCTTAGCGACATTTCAAAATGAAAATTGTACAATAGCTAGCCTTTCTCAAATTTTATAGAATATGTTCAGAGATCGGTATCTATAATAGCCTAATGCATCAAATGATAACCTACCGATAAACCTTATAATTTAATTGTTTAGCTAATTTTTCATTCTTTTTGTTTGCGATTTGTAATGTTTACAAATTCTTATTAGGTTATAAATTTCATTTTATAGCCAGAGGTTTATATTTTTATTAAATGCTCAATTTTATGGCAAAACAAATTGTGAAATATAATACATTTTTCTTAACCCCTTATTTCATATAGCGTTTCGTTTATAGATTGTTTTGGCATTGGTATTGCTAAGTAAATTAAATAACAATGATTTAATTGATGAACATTTCACTTTTGTTATGAAAGATAAAGGTCGATAAAGCTATTAGCTGTAAAGAAATTCCCATTAGGCTTTACCAATCTGTACTCCAAATTTTTGGATAACTTATAACTGGGTGAACAATTTGTCGTTCAATATTTGGAGGAATAAGCGATGGAAAAAGAATTTGAATCTCTAACAAACAGCAGCGATGTTCTTTTTATGATGCTGGGTGCTGTTATGGTATTTGCAATGCATGGAGGCTTCGCTTTCCTAGAAGTAGGAACGGTGAGAAAAAAAAACCAAGTCAACGCATTAGTAAAAATCCTTGTTGATTTTGCCATTTCCACTTTAATTTATTTCTTTGTTGGTTTTTCCATTGCCTATGGGTTCGATTTTTTCCATCCTGCAAAGGAGTTACTTGAAGACAAACAAGGTTATGAGTTAGTGCATTTTTTCTTTTTGCTTACTTTTGCTGCAGCAATCCCTGCAATAATCTCGGGAGGAATTGCAGAAAGAGCCAAGTTCTCTGCCCAGGCCTTGGCCGCCTTAATTTTTGTAGGAATTTGTTATCCTTTGTTTGAAGGTATGGTTTGGGGAAAAATCTCTTTTTTGGGGCAATCAGATTCCTGGTTAGCTGAAATTTCTGGTGGTATTCCTTTTCATGACTACGCTGGATCAGTGGTTGTTCATTCTATGGGAGGATGGATTGCTCTAGCAGGAATAATTGTTCTCGGACCAAGATTAGGCAGATGGGATTCTGAGGGACGCAGTCGACCTATTCCTATCAGCAACTTCCCCTTCATGGCATTGGGAAGCTGGATGCTTTGCGTAGGTTGGTTTGGATTTAATGTTATGTCTGCCGCAACTATCCAAGGAATTTCAGGTTTAGTAGCAATTAACTCCTTATTTGCAATGGCGGGTGGGATAATTTCATCGCTACTGATTTCTAAAAATGATCCGGGTTTTATTCATAATGGAGCCCTAGCCGGACTAGTGGCAATTTGCGCAGGTTCTGATCAAGTTCACCCAATTGGTGCCCTAGTGATTGGTGCTGTTTCAGGTATTATTTTTGTTAAAGGTTTTATTTGGGAACAGGAAAAATTAAAAATTGATGATGTTCTGGGAGTCTGGCCGCTACATGGTATCGCGGGTACCTGGGGTGGAATCGCATGTGGTATTTTCGGACAAGAATCTCTAGGTGGCTTAGGAGAAGTTAGTTTAAAAGCTCAAATGGTTGGTAGCCTAATCGCAGTTGGAGTTGCCCTTTTCTTTGGATTCACAGTATATAAAATTTTAGACGCAACCATCGGTATCCGCCTTACAAAAGAAGCTGAACAAAGAGGTTCTGATCTGACTTTGCATAAAATCGAATCTTATCCTGAGGATGCAAGTAGTCGTTTTTAACTATTATATAAATTGATCATGAAAAAAATTTTAGTTTGTATTTTATTCTTGGGGTTCATAATCTCTTTTTCTGCTACAAATGGTTGGACACAGAATGAAGATCCCATCGAAAAACTTAAAAAAGCGGCAAAAGCCGATCCAGGTGATTACGCTCCTCATTTTGGTCTTGGACAGGCATACCATAAAATGGGCATTTACAAAAACGCCATTGAAGAATACCTAAAAGCTATCGAATTGGAACCTCTCTTCGCAGCAGCCTTCAGTGGACTGGGTTCAAGTTATGGAGAATTAGGGCAATTCGACAAAGCTATTGAAGCTTATCTCGAGGCAACACGCCTAGGCCCGAATTATGCGGACCCTCAATTTGGATTGGGTTGGTCTTACTTTCAATTGAAAGAATACGGTAAAGCTCTTTTACCACTTAAAATTGCAATTAAAGTTGAACCCAAAATGGTGACAGCCCATTTCACCCTAGGAAAAGTTTTGGCTGCATTGAAAAAACATGATCAAGCTGTAACTCATTATAAAAAAGCACTTATAATCACACCTATTTTCCCAGATGCTTATTATCAATTGGGTAACAGTTATGTCAGCTTAAAAATGTTTGATGAGGGTATTCAAGCATACCATGACGCATTAAAGCTGAGCCCAACTTTTTATGAAGCCTATATCGGTATCGGCAAAGCCTTTATCCACAATAATAGAAATGACGAAGCGGTTGCTCCACTGAAAAATGCGATTGCCATAAACCCTATGTCAATTGAAGCCTACGATCAGTTAGGTTTAGCTTACTCAAACATGGGTGAGCATGCAAAATCCATTACCCCCTATTTGGAGCTTATCAGAGTGGACTATAGAAACCCTGTAGCCTATTACAAGGCTGGAGCAGCCTATATTAGATTAAATAAAAAAAGGGAAGCTATAAAAAAATTCAAAGAAGCTATTAGATTGAAAGAAGATTTTCCAGAAGCTCATTTTAATATCGCATGGCTTTATCAGGAGCTGGGTGAAGGGGAAAATGCACTAAATTCCTATGCTAAAACAATCCAATTTGATCCTGAAAATTTAGAAGCATTTTATAACTCAGGAGAAATTCATGAATCCTTGCAACGTTACAAGGAAGCAGTAAGTGCTTTCAAAAAAGCAACTCGAATTGATCCCAACCATGTTGAAGCCCATACACGACTGGGCACCAATTACGCCAAGCTAAATTCAATGGATGAAGCCCTAGAGGAATTTAATATCGCATTGGAAATCAACCCGAACCTTGCAGAAACCTACTACCAATTGGGTAAAACTTATGCGGGATTAAAACGTTACCAAGAAGGATTACAACCTTTAAAAAAAGCTGTTCAGCTAAAACCTGATCACATAAAAGCTATATATTTATTAGGAAAAATTAATACATTTTTGAAAAACTACAAAGAAGCAATTTTTTCCCTAGAACAAGTTAATAAATTTGAAACTGGTTTTAAACAAACTGATTTCCTTCTTGGCCAAAGTCTACTTAAAACAAATCGTTATAAAGAAGCATTGCTATACCTTCAAAGAGCTGTTCTTGCCAATCCGAATCTTTCCCAAGCCCAATACTTTCTGGGAAAGAGTTTGATTAAAGCTGACAGATCCAAAGAAGCCATTAAGCCCTTAAGCAAGGCCACAGAAAGTAACCCTAAATTTTCGAAAGCATTCAATTATTTGGGAGAAGCCTATAAAAAACTAGGTAATTATTCCAAAGCTCTAAAGGCCTTTAATAAAGCCATCAATCTGGACCGAAATTATATAATTGCATATAGCCACTTAGGCACTATTTATACTATTCAAAAGGAATACACCAAGGCAATTGAATCATTCAAAAAAACTCTAAAAATAGATCCTAACTTTCAAAAGGGGTATTTAAATCTGGCAATGGTTTATGAGGTTCTAGGTCGTTACCCTGAAGCAATTAAAACCTATCAAGAATTATTGACCTTGAACCCTGAAGACGAAAAAGCTTTGTTTAGCTTAGGTTGGGTATTAATGGATGAAAAACGTTTCATGGAAGCCATCCCTTTATTTAAAAAGGCTATTAAATTAAAACCTAATAATCCGAACATTTACTTTAGTTTAGGAATAATTTATGACGAAATGGGTCGGAATGAAGATGCGCTCCTACAATACCGAAAGGCATTGCAAATTGATGAGAATCATGCTGGAGCTCATGAAAAACTTGCCTTGGCAGAAAAGAACCGTGAAATAAAATCTACAATTTATCCGCTAGCCATTACCAAAATTGCGCCCCAAAACCCTGATATCATACTTCTGCCTTAACGCCCCATTCTAACACCTTGATGGTTTTATAAACGCTGTTTTGGTGTGTATCAATAACAAGTTATCTTTCTGATTAAATCAATATTTTCATTTTTAAAACGTAGCATTCAAACCGATACCCTTTAACATACAATAACCTCTTTAAAGTGAATTAGTTAACAAAGCAAACTCTATCTTAAATATAGGTTGACAGTAAATCCTCGCACCTTATATACTTCGGCGTCTTAGCAGGATATTTGGAAAGAATATTATTGCAAAAAATATAAGAAGTTCTTTTATTTTTTTATATTCCGAAGCTATTTTCCTGATAATTTAAGGCAGATTATCTTGATATTATTGAGGCTTATTTATGGAAAACAATCCTGAAGCGGAAGCGGCAGAAGATTTAGAAGAGATTGATCTGGCACCGACTGAAGACATCATAAATAACCTACCAGACAATTCGCGTAGCTATCTCATTCCAACGTTGGATAAAGTCCAAAATATCTATAGATATCTACCCGAACCTGCAATGGAAATATTAATGGAGTTTTTTGGAGTTTCCAGAGCAGAAGTTTACGGTGTCATTTCTTTTTACCCTCAATTAAGAATTACAGAACCCGGTAAATACATCATTAAACTTTGCTATGGTACGGCATGCTTTGTAAAAGGCGCCACAATAATTAACGATAAAATTCATGAAAAATATCACATAAAACCAGGCGATACAGACGATACAAAGCTTTTTACTTTACAAACAGCCTCTTGCCTGGGTAACTGTGGTGCGGCTCCGATGGCTATTATAGGGGATGATACTCACGGTACTATCGATCCTGAAAAAACATACGACATATTGGGTGAATATAAAAAGGACGATGAAGTAACACAAGAAACAGAGGAGGTAGGATGAGCACCGTTGAAAAGAAAATTCTCAACGTAAAAATCAACGGCAAAGAAGCCACTGTTCCAGAAGGAACGGTTGTGCTTGAGGTTTGCAAAAAAAATGATGTGGAGGTTTCAAATCTCTGCTACAACCGAAAGCTCAAACCCTTTGCTGCCTGCCGAACGTGCATGGTTGAAACAGTTGTCGATGGCAAAAAAGAACTCGTTTATTCCTGCACACACCCTGTGGCAGAAGGAATGGAAATCAAAACGGCTACAGAAGAAACGGATCGTTATAATAAAGCATGTTTAGAAATGCTTCTGGTAGAGCATCCATTGGATTGTCCTATTTGTGACAAGTCCGGTGTTTGCCCGTTACAGGACAACACAGATTTACTCCAACTTTATGATGGGCGGTTCGAAACCCAAAGAAGAAATGAGCCCAGCATAAAAACAAATCCCATCATTGAATTTTACTTAAACCGCTGCATCATGTGTGGCCTTTGTGTGCGAGCCTGCGATGAAATTCAGGGAGTCCAAGCGTTGGATTTTCATAAACGCGGTATGAGCGTGGGAATTGGAACAGCCAATGATGAACCACTTGATTGTGAATTTTGTGGACAATGCATAACAGTCTGTCCCACTGGTGCACTCATGGACCTTACATCAGAAGCTCGGGGATTGGCAGCGATGTTTACAGATACCCATTCTACCTGCAATTTCTGTTCTTGGGGTTGTACCGTAAAGCTAGAATCTAAAAAAGGCGAAGTAATTAGAATTGAGGCCGATGAAAATTATAATGTAGGCATCAACGAAGGGAACCTTTGCGCAAAAGGTCGGTTTGGTCATGGCATTATTCATAACGACCAGCGTATTGAAAACCCTCTCATGAATGTTGGTGGGGAGTTTCAGGAAGTAACGTGGGATGAGGCATTTCGTACCATCGCTGACCGTATGAATGCAACGGTCAATCGGGGTGGACCTAACAGTTTGGCTGCCATAGGCTCAGAAAAGCTAACTAATGAGGAAAACTATTTATTACAAAAATTGTATCGTGATGTTTTAGGATCCAATCAAGTCAACAACCTGGCTAATATTAGAGCACCTTACCTCAATAGATTCATGTTGGACTGTTTTGACAACAGTATTCAATCAAAACCAATCACCAAACTCCAGGAAGCCGATGTTGTTCTTGTTTTTAATTCTGATCTACCTTCAGAATATCCAGTGGGAGGAAACTCAGTCCGATTCGGTACTATCTTTAATAATACAGACATACTCATAGCTAATCCAAGGAGAGTTGTTTTTGAAAGTGAGGCGAAGGTGGACGTACGCTTAACTTACAAACATGGCTCAGATTTAGCCGTAGTCTCCTGTCTTACCAAAATTATCATAGACAACGATTTGATTGACGTTAAAAAAGCCAAGTCTGCAATCGATAATTATGATGATTTGGTTCAATCTCTTACTAATTATTCTGCTAAAAACACAAAACAACTAACTGGTCTTCCAGAGGATGTCCTTATAAAAGCCGCAGAAAGGTTTGCTCGAGATGCAGATAGGTTCGTATTAATTGGAAACGATGTTTTGGATACCGGTCATGGCGAAGAAGTTTTAAATGCACTTCTCAATCTTTGTACCCTTGTTAACTATGGGAGTACAGGTAGTGTTAGCATCTATCCACCGAGAGAGCACTGCAATTCACAAGGTGTCAATGATATGGGGCTCACACCTGATTTTTTACCCGGATACATACCATACTCAGGAGAAAAAGTTTCTGATCTGCTTGAAAGCTGTAAAGACGGCTCAATAAAATGTCTCTACATAGCGGGAGAAGATCCAATCGGTTCCTTTTACAAACCACAACTAGTTAAAGAAGCTCTTACAACCGTTCCCTTTTTAATAGTCACTGATGTCTTTATGACAGAAACAGCTAAAAAAGCTGATTTAATTCTGCCTTCTTCCACCTACGCTGAAAAAGAAGGGACTTACACAAATATGTCCAGACATGTGCAAGCGGTTGCCCCTGCTGTTTTACCACAAGGTACTTCAAAACCTGACTTTGATATTTTCATTGAGTTGGCAGAAGCACTGGGAAAACCATTTAAGAGCAAAACTCTATCAGAAATTCAGCAGGATATTGAAACAGTTGCCCCCATTTATCAAGGAACTTTTCCTGGTAATGAATCAAAACAATGGAACCCTAGCACATCGAATAAGAAGCCGATATTCAAAATAAATTCAAAACACAGTCCATCACAATCAGAAAATACTGATTTTCCTTTTACATTGCAAACCAATAATCATATGTTTCATATTGGAAACTATAGTCAGCATGCAAAAGCTTTGGTGGAAATTGGGCCCGAATGCATTGCCGAAATTAACCCAGTTGATGCTAAAGGATTAGGAATCAACTCAGGTGATCAGGTTGTTATTGAATCATCGAGCAAAAAAGTTCAGGTGAAAATTAAAACAACTAAAATTACTAGTCCGGGAATGGTTTATATTCCAAAAAATTGGACTGAGGTTCCAGTCAACGATTTACGTAATGGTGAAGAAGGTCTAATAAACGTAAAAGTATCAAAAGTCGAGTAACGCAAATTAACTAACCTCATAATATGACTGACTTAAAAGAGAATCTGCATACAGACCATATGGTCCTAAATATGGGTCCATCGCACCCAGCGACTCATGGCACCGTGAAGTTCCTATTGACCTTGGACGGAGAAACTGTTGTCAACCTCGATGTAGAAATCGGTTACTTGCATAGGGGATTTGAAAAAATGTGCGAAAGCGTCACCTATTCGAATGTTTTTCCCTATACGGACCGCTTGAATTATTGTTCAGCTATTATGAATAACATCGGATTTGCCTTGGCCGTTGAAAAATTATGCGATATAAAAATTACTGAGCGTTGTAGTTATATCCGTGTAGTTACGAACGAGTTAGCTAGAATTTCTGACCATTATACAAATATTGCTGCAGCAGCGTTAGAGCTAGGAGCTCTGACAGCTTTTATCTATTTTGTAGAAGCAAGAGAAATTGTTTGGGATTTACTTGAAAAAGTATGTGGTGCTCGCCTTACTTCTAACTACATCAGAATTGGTGGATTAATGTGCGACTTACCACCTGGATTTGATGAGGATCTAAAAGCCGCGTATCCTAAATTAGATGAACTTTTTGATGACGTAGACAAACTTCTAACCAAAAATCGAATATTTATTGACCGCATGGAGAACACAGGTGCAATCCCCGTTGAAAATGCCATTTCATGGGGTTTCACAGGTCCATGTTTGCGGGCGTCTGGTGTGGACTATGACGTACGTAAAAATCATCCATACCTCTGTTATGACAAACTGGACTTTGATATTCCGCTTGGGAAAACGGGCGATAATTTCGATCGTTATCTAGTTCGAATGGAAGAAATAAAACAAAGTCTAAAAATTATTAAACAAGCCATGCGAGATATGCCTGAAGGCCCTATAAATGTCAGCAATCCGTATCTAAGAACCCCAGCCAAACCCGATGTTTATAAGCGTATGGAAGAGATGATTGCTCATTTTAAAATGGTAATTGATGGATTGAAACCTCCAGTAGGTGAAGTTTATTTCCCCACAGAAGCCGCAAATGGAGAGCTCGGATTTTATCTGGTAAGCGATGGTTCGGGTAAACCTTATAAATGTCGTGTAAGACCACCATCCTTTACATTAACGCAGGCCATGCCAGATATGTGTGAGGGAGGAATGCTAGCAGATATTATTCCCACCTTTGATATGATCAACATGATTGGCGGGGAATGCGACCGCTAGCTTTTATCTCCTTTTAATCCTCGATACACTGTTTTGTTTTCAATCCTTATCAAATAGTCTATCCTCCAAAAGCTTGAAATTTTAAAATGAAAATATTAATAAATCTGGTTTTACTCCTTATTGGTTGTGGTTTTTTGGTATGGGCTATCAATTCTGTGGATATAGAAAAAACTCTCGAGCTTTTAATACATATCAAGTTTGGGTTTCTTGCTCTGCTGTTTCTTTACAGCTTGATTACATGGTTAGATAATTTGTCGTGGAAATATAACTTTCCTGTTGATATAGCAAAGTCATTCACAAATCAAAAATTATGGGTAGTACGTCTTATTGGTGATGCCTATAATACTATTACACCGCTAGGAACCATGGGCGGCGAACCAGTCAAAGCATATTTGTTAAAGGAAAATTATGGCATTAGTTTAAAGCAAACTATTTCATCATTAGTTATTAACCGAACTACTTTTTTAACTGCTCTAATTCTTTTTTGTATTCCTGGAATATTTTTCATTCTTAATTCCACAGATATTCCTAGCGATTTTAAAAACGCCAGTTTATTAGGGTTAGCATCTTTTACCATAATAATTTTCTTATTTTTTATTTTCCAGATAACAGGTGCGCTTGGAAAGATATGCCAATGGTTAATATCCAAAACAAGAAAACCAGTTTTCAAAATCTTCCTTGAAAACCTTATACAACTTAATAAACTTTTTTCGGTTTATTATCAGAACTCTCCTAAAAGAATTTTTATTTCTATTTTTTATGCACTATCGGGTTGGGTTTTAGGAGTTGGCGAGGTTTATTTGATTTTTTACTTTCTCGGCTTTTCTCCGTCTATTAGAGATATTTGGATTATCGAATCTATGGCTCAATTAGTACGCGCGGGAAGCTTTTTTATTCCATTCAGCATAGGTGTGCTTGAAGGGGGGTTTGTAATTATTTTTTCATCATTAGGTTATTCATCCAGCTTAGGGCTGGCTGTAGCAATCATATCACGAATAAAACAATTGACTTGGGTAGCCTTTGGGTTGAGCGTAGGTTGGTTTATGTCATTTAAAACCACAAAAATAAAATCTGATTCGACCAAAATAGAAAAAAATGTTAAAGCTTAAAAAGTATCCCGTGAAATTCCACGATCTCTTCCACGGCCACCTGGGGTACGACCCAGAGAACTAGTAAAAACATCTCCCTGTTGCACCAACCCATCGTGTGCAGTACGGATGGTTCCAATTCGATTCTCT
The DNA here is from genome assembly GCA_964471995.1 of uncultured Nitrospina sp. Lineage (GTDB taxonomy): Bacteria > Nitrospinota > Nitrospinia > Nitrospinales > VA-1 > UBA8687. The sequence continues at coordinate 10,997 of CAYYIR010000008.1, forward strand.
TTAAGTTCATTGGCCGCTTCATCAATGAGCTCTTCTTCTTTCTTTGCCGCATCGCTCTTTTTATTTTCTGCCGTGTTTTCAGTTTTAGCTACGCTCTCCTCTTTTTCAGAGCCATCCTCAGTAGAGTTATTCTCAACCGGAAGATCCTCGGCTTCTGCCTCTTTCATAGAACCTTTGAAATTCTTGATACTACGCCCAAACGCGGATCCTATTTCCGGAAGTTTTCCGGCCCCAAATATGATCATAATAATGATTAAAATAACCATCAATTCAGGAAAACCTATTCCCATCATAAATTTTTCTCCTTAATGCTTTTTAATAAATTTAGTCTAACAAAATAAACACTGAATTGACAGAGGTTTAAAATCAAAATGCAAAAATTAAAGATTAAATTTTTCTATTATACGACTCAGGTAAAATTTGACCCTCAATCTTATTAGGTTTATATTAGTTTTCTGTTAATTTACTATAAACAATGAAGTTTTGACGGCAATCTCTATTTTATGAACGAGAATATACCTATAGATTTAAAGCAACTAATTTTAAAAAATATTGAAAAAGGTGTTATAGGTTCCAGTCTTTCTTTGGAAAACCGTAAGCTTGGTGACGAAAATGTTTCAAAACTATCCAACTTGGAAATATTATCCGAAGTTATATCTCTTGATCTGGGTGAAAACAATATAAGTGATGAAGGTTTGAAGATTTTATGTGATTCCCCTTATATAGAAAACCTAAAAACCCTTAATTTAAAATCTAATAATATCACCGAAGAAGGAGCAAAACACATAGCAGAATCTCCCAAATTAGCCAAGCTTGAACATTTAATTCTTAAGTTTAATAGGATCGGTGAATTAGGGGCAACCTATTTAGCCAAATCGGAAACGCTAAGTAACTTAAGTACTCTAGACCTATTTAGAAATAGAATTGGTGATGAGGGAGCTAAGGCTATTAAAAAATCAAAAAATTTTAGAGGCGTGAGTCGTCTGCGGCTCGATTAAAATTATGGATCTATCTAGAGATTTTCCACGTAGCCCCAAGCAAAAAGTGGCCGGTTTGGTACAACTAGGCCGAATGATTGATAAAGGACGTGCTTACAAAGAAAAAAGGTTGGCAGATTATATTTATCCCTGTCCTTTGGATAAAATTATTCTCAATTTTTTATGTATCGATGCAGATGCATTTGCAAAAATGGTTGTAAATAAAAAGGATGAGGAAATTAGTATCTGGGCAAAAGAGCTTACACAGTCTAAATCATCCCTTGAAATTAGTTTTATCAATAAACAAATCCTGGATAGAAAACCCGACTCACAAGATCGCTTAAAATACTTCAATGAAATCAGAGATAAAATTGACCCATCAAGATCCGATATAATTACTTGGGTGGATCTTTTGGACCTTGAAGAAGGCCGTCTTCCTCAAAAATAATAGCTAAATCAATTCAACAAAACATGCCCCTTCCCAGAGGTAAAACCCCATAAATGCAAGATTGGCCAAAAAATAAAAAACGCAAAAAACCAGGTAAAAAGAAAATTAAAGAAAAATCCAAATTAAGAAAGATTTTAATAATTTCTTTTTTTTCTATTGGATTACTCTGTCTTACTATAGGGTTTATTGGTGCAGGTTTTATATATTTTTATTTCTCCAAAGATCTACCTGACGTACGCCAACTCAAAGTTTACCAACCCAGCACCATTACGCAAATATATTCTGACAGTGACGATAAAATCGCGGAATTCTATATAGAAAAAAGAATCATTGTGGAATTGGAAAATATACCATTGTCCTTGAAACAGGCCACTCTTGCTGTCGAAGACTCAAATTTTTATTACCATTTTGGAATTGACCCTAAAGCAATTTTTCGTGCATTCATAACCAATATTAAAGCTGGTCATGTTGTGGAGGGGGGAAGCACGATCACTCAGCAATTAACCAAAACAATGTTTTTGTCCAGGGAAAGAACCCTGCCTAGGAAAATAAAAGAAGCAATTTTAGCAGTACGATTGGAACTGGTATTCACTAAAGATGAAATCCTCGAAATGTATTTAAACCAGATTTATTATGGCCACGGAACATATGGTGTAGAAGCAGCAGCCAGGAATTATTTTGGAAAGTCAGTTAAAGACCTTACGATAGCTGAATGCGCTATGATTGCTAGTCTTCCCAAAGCCCCTAATAATTATTCTCCATATAGAAACCCTAAACGTGCTCGAAAACGAAGAAATCATGTAATTCGGCGTATGGAAAATATCTCATTCATTAACCAAGAAGAAGCTGAACTAGCTTTGCAGGAAGATTTTCATTTAGGAAAAGTTGAAAAAATGCTTAATAAAGCACCCTATTTTGTCGAACATGTTAGACGTATTCTTGAGGAAAAATTCGGAAGCAACAAACTGTACCGGGCGGGATTAAAGGTTTATACCACTCTTAATATGAATATGCAGGAATCAGCACAACGTGCTATCAAAGAGAATTTGTTAATAGCAGATAAACGTTATGGTTATCGAGGATCTTTGGGTACTGTCGACATCACCCAGGGAGAAAGAGCAGTTCGAAATGCCATGATCAAGCAAAATGGATTTCTCGAAGAAGAAAATATTAAAGCGGGGGATATCATTTACGGAGCAGTCATAAAGGTTGGGAAATCCCAAGCATGGGTTATTTTAGGTCAAGAGGACGGCTACTTAAACATAAAAGATATGAATTGGGCAAGAAAGCCTAATCCAAATTTAGACGGGAGATGGACAAAAATTAAAAATCCAAATGAAGCCATTTCTGTTGGGGATTTAATAATAGTTAAAGTTCTTGGAAGAAAACAGGGTGGATTAGGTTGGTCGTTGTCATTAGAGCAAGAACCCGAAGTCGAAGGCGCCCTAGTCAGCCTTGCACCAGAAAATGGACAAGTAAAAGCGATGGTGGGTGGTTATGACTTTAAAAAAAGTCAATTTAATCGTTCTGTACAGGCAATTCGGCAACCTGGTTCTGCGTTTAAACCCATCATTTATGCTGCAGCAATAAATGAAGGTTATTCTCCATCCAGTATAATAATTGACTCTCCAATAATATTTAAAGAAAAGCAAGACGCCTTTGATAAGTGGAAACCGGTCAACTTTGAAGAAAAGTTTTACGGTCCAACCTCTTTAAGAGAAGCACTAGCACATTCGAGAAATGTTGTCACCGTAAAGTTAATGCAAAAAATTGGAATAAAAAGCACAATTAGGTTGGCAAAAAAACTGGGCATTTCCTCTAAACTCGAAGAAAACCTATCAATATCATTAGGGTCATCCGGTATGACCTTATATGAACTCGTGTCTGCATATTCAGCATTCGCAAATATGGGAAACCGCATCAAACCAACAGTAATCCGCAATATTAAAAGTCGAAGCGGAGAAGTTTTATTCTCATCTATTCCAGAAATTACTCAGCCCATTTCACCGGGAACAGCCCATATAATTACTAGCCTTATGAAAAGTGTTGTAAAAAATGGAACAGCTAAAAAAGTCAAGGCTTTGAAACGACCGGTTGCTGGAAAAACAGGAACGACGAATAACTATGTCGATGCGTGGTTTATGGGCTACACACCTGATTTAGTTACTGGAGTTTGGGTAGGGAAAGATAAAGATGAACCATTAGGAAGAAACGAAACAGGATCACGAGCGGCAATTCCAATTTGGCTGCAATTTATGCAGGAAGCTTTAGCAAATAAGCCAATTATAAACTTTCCTGTTCCCTCCGACATTCAGTTTCTGAAAGTTCAATCGAAATCCGGGGAGCCGGCAAAATATGGTGACACAGATTCAAATTTTGAAATTTTTTCACAGAACTTTTTACCTGAAAAAGAACAACCTTTCACCTCAATTTATCAGGAAGAAAATTTTTAATACTCCAACTCTATTTTATTTAATTTTCTTCAACAATTTTTTTTCTTCGCACTGTTAATGCAAAAATATTCTTTTCAGAATCTCCAGATTTCGTAATATCAGTCCTACCTGTAACCCCAGGGTAGTTTTTAACCTGTAATAATTTATTCTTCAACTTCACACGGTTATTAGCACCAGCAATAATAGCCTGAAAAACTATTCCTGCAGCATCATAGGCCTGCGCAGATAGATGTGAAGGAAGTTCACCATAGTTATTTTGAAATTGTTGAACAAATTTTTTAACGTTCATCTTGTGGGAGTCTGAATAGAATCCATCTACAAAATAAATGGACTTCAAAAATTTTCCACCCATTTTAATCAATTCAGGAGAATTCCAACCATTAGCTCCCAACAGTGCAATATTTTCAATATTGTAAAAAGCAAGTTGTGGAATAATTAGTCCCACCTTGTCATAAATCCCGGGAATAAAAATTGCGTCATATCCTAATTCCAGAGAAACTTTAAGGTTCTCGATTTTATTTCCTGACCAGTGTGCCGCACCAACTTTAGGTCGTGACAAAACTGTGGGATCACTAAAGTCTGCTTGTATTAAATTTTCTATTAATTGTTTTCGGGTAATTCGATCAAGGTTATCATCTGCAATACCTCCCAACTCAAGTATTTGATTTTTAAAATCATTTTGTGTTCTATCATAACTTGCCATACCCACAACTTCCCCACCTAATTTCTCGACTGAGCGCAAAAACTCATCCTTTAATTCTTCCCCATAGCGTTCCGAAGGATAAAGAATGGCAAATCTTTTCAGTTTAAGTTTATTAATTGAATACTCAGCTAAAAATCGGGCTTGTATTTTTCGTGTCAAAGCATTTCTAAAGATATATGGGCTCAAATCAACTAAATCTGCTGAAGACGCTGTGGGAGTAAATATTGGCAATTTAAAAGAGTCTGCTATTACACTCGAACGCTTTATTTCATCACTCAATAGTGGACCAATCACACCGACAGTTTTAGGAGTCCTAGCCAAATCACCTACAGTCTTCTCAATTGAAACAGAATCAGATGAATCTTTAACATTTAAAAAAACCTTTCTCCTATAATCCTCCGGTAAAAGACTATACGCAAGCTGGATTCCCTGCAAAACTTCTTGTCCAGTAGCCGCGAGTTTTCCTGTAAGCGGTAATAATATTGCTAATTCTATATTTTTATCACTGTTTTCTTGTTCAAGTTGTTTCAGGTCTCTTTTAAATCCTTCCGACTTTTTATGTTGAGGGAATTTTGTCAAAAACTCTTCCAATGTCGACTTATAAAGCGACACAGCACTTTGCTCTCGATAAATAGACATTTTTTTTATCAATAAAAGGTCAGCGGGAAAACCAGCCTTGTAAATCTCAATTAACGAGGACAGAGTTTTTTCTTCAAATTTTTCATCAATTATTTTTTCAGCAAGTTTCGTGGCGTACCGACTCATTTTTTCATCATTAGCATGCAAATTAATACGATTTAACTTTTGAATAGCATCCTCAAAGTTTAATTTTTGCGCATCTAGTTTGGAGAGATAATACAATGCCTTCCATTTTTGTTTTTTATCAATGGATTGGTTGATTATTGTATTAAATAATTTTTCTGCAGCATCAAAATTTCCTAATTCAAAACTACAAATCGCCATATTAAATTTTACTTCGTTGGAAAGTAGGCTATTTGGATTAGAATCTAAAAGGGCTTGGTAATACCATAATGCCGTGGTAAAAGATTTTATATTCTGGTCGATCAACCCCAGTCTAAAAAATGCATTTTGTCTGATTTTTCTTCCTGAATTGTCTAATAAATATTTATGGTAATAAGGCTTAGCAGCCATAAACTTACCAGAATGAAATAAATACTCAGCCTGCATAAAGGTGCTTCTATTATTCTGATCATCTAAGTCCTTGTGTTTTTTCTTTTCAGACAGCGCAGTTTTGTCCGGTTGCTCCTCTGATTGAAGAGGAGTAATAAAAAAGAAAAACACAAAACAAAAAGTTATTGTATTTATTAATAAAATTTGGAATGAGAAAATGCTGGATTTTTTTAATAGGAAGTTAGTCATTCACTTATTTTAAACTAAATTTTCTATTAAGAAATATGCATGCAATTGAACAGAAACCTGAAGATAATATTTGATTGGGATTAAGGCTGGAAGGTTTCTGCATAAAGTTTTAGTCTCAGGGCATTCAGCTTGATAAATCCATCTGCATCATTTTGACTATATCCATGGTTATCCTCAAAACTTGCAATATTTTGGTTATATAATGATTTTTCAGCCTTTCTACCTGATACAGTACAGCTTCCTTTATATAGTTTCAAACGCACATCTCCTGTTACATTTTTTTGCATTTCATCCATCGTTTGTTGAACAAGTGTTCTTTCTGGAGAAAACCAGAACCCGTTATAAATCATTCGAGCATATGTAGGAATAAGAGAATCCCGTAAAAAAGTAACTTCACGATCTAATGTTATAGATTCAATCGCTCGATGAGCTTGATGTAAAATAGTACCGCCAGGAGTTTCGTAAATGCCTCGAGATTTCATACCGACGAATCGATTTTCGACAATATCAATACGTCCAATTCCATTATCGCCGCCATACTTATTAAGTCGTTCCAACAATTGAGCAGGGCTCAATTTTTCTCCGTTTACTGCCACCGGATTTCCCTTCTCATACTGAATTTCGATGACGGTGGGTGTGTCCGGAGCATTTTCCGGGGAAACGGATAGCATAAACATATCATCATCTGGGCCTGCCCAGGGATCTTCCAAAACGCCACCCTCATAGCTAATATGGAACAAATTACGATCCATGCTATAAGGCTTATCCTTTGTTACTGGAACTGGAATTCCATGAGCAACTGCATAATCAATCAAAGCAGTTCTAGAATTCAAATCCCATTCCCGCCAGGGAGCAACAATTTTAATTTCTGGGTTCAAAGTGTGATAGGCCAATTCGAACCGGACTTGATCGTTTCCTTTTCCGGTAGAACCATGGGAAACCCCATCCGCCCCTTCTTCCCTAGCAATACGAATTTGCTCTTTTGCAATTAAGGGCCTGGCGATGGAAGTACCTAACAGATAATTATGTTCGTAAAATGCATTGGCGCGCAGCATGGGAAAAACATACTCAGTAACAAACTCCTCACGTAGATCTTCGATATAGACTTTACTAGCACCTGTTTTCAACGCCTTTTCTCTGACAGGGTCTAATTCCTGACCTTGGCCTACATCGGCAGCAAATGCAATGATTTCACATTCATATTTTTCTTTTAGCCATTTAATAATTACAGAAGTATCTAATCCACCAGAATAAGCTAATACAATTTTTTTGATTTTGTTTCCCATAGTATTTTTCTTAGGTTAAATTTATTCCAGACATTAAAGATCGAGTGAAAAGTATATAGAATTACAAACCTTTCGTATCAAGGCCTAATGTTAATTAATATAAAGCGCCTTTCCAATTTCACCATTAAGCTTTTTAAATTTTTTCAGATCATCTTTTATTAATTGAGAAATGAACGTATTCGATCATCCAAAGCATTTTGATCTTTAGTAAAAGATTGCAATGCAGACTGGGTCATCAAATCATCCAACGCAATTGATTCTGGCCAATCGTCTAAACAAGGAATTTTTCCGTGATTATAAATTTGTTTAAACTCTACCTCACTAAAACTATGGAATAAATCTATTCCATAGTTTCTACAAAACTGTACCAATGTATCCCCTTCCATCTCATCAAGGTTATCTTGACTCATTAGAGCATCAACAAAAGAAATAAAATGATTAGGGACTTCCCATAATCCAGGAAATCTTCGAGACAAGGGGTGATTCGTATCTATCCCTGGCATTATTTCTTTTTTTAAATGCGACACTACTTGGTCGATTGGTTTTCCCAAATCTTGAAATTCTTTGATTGCTTTGGGTGGAATGGTTAAAACATCCAAACCTGCAAGAAAGGCTACCTGATCGCCATTTCTTATACTGGCTCCTATTAATCGAGATTGCACATCCTTAAATTTCTCCCTAGCCTCTATCAAGGCATTTTGCGTCGCAAGGGCTACCTTTTCACCAACCTGATCACCAGTACCAGCTTTATGCTCAATAATCACCTGATTCAATCTTCCAAGAAACACATTTACAAATTGTGGATTGGATAATCGAGCCGCTAGATAATTCTGTCGAGCAGAAAAACCCAGAGTAAAATTTATAGGAATTTTTTCTCGGGTTAATTTCCTTACAGCCAGATAGCCTTCTGGAGTAAGAGGAACTTTTACAATAAAAAACTCCGGGCAAACCTTAAAATACCTTCTTCCATAATGCAAAGTACGCTCAATATTTTTCGAAACACCTGGATGTAATTCAACACTTACTTTAACTTTAAAAGCTTGGACTAATCGAAGTGCAATTTTACAGTTAATAACAAAACCCACTTCAAGAATAAGTTCTTCCTTGGATAATTCGAGTCCCTCTTTACGAATTTTTTTTATAGTGTCTTCAATGACCTGATCCATTATGCCACTTTGAACAACCTGATTAGCCAGCGTGTTATTTGTTGTTAAAGCTGTCATCTCATGTTTCCAAATATCTTGAGCTTTTTCTAATTCCCCAGTATCAACCCACACTTCACTTCCCAGAGTTTTTAATCTTGCCAATAAAGGATCAGAGTCGAACTGCAAAGCAACACCCTCTACCTGTTCGTAAGCCAAGGTATGCATTAGCTCGTCGAGTTTCTGACTAACAGTATCCATTATTTAACCCTTTCTAATATCCTGGTTTATTCAAAAGCTTGAACATATTTTTTTTATACATTTCAACCCCCGGCTGATTAAATGGATTGATTTCATTTAAATACCCGGTCATTGCGATAGCTCTCTCAAAAAAATAAAATAGCTGGCCCAAGGATTCAGGAGAGCGGTCTTTTATTTTTATTAAAAGATTGGGCACCCCCCCATCCTTATGTGCCAATGCTGTGGCCTCAAGTGCTTTTTGGTTGACCTGATCTAGAGTTCTCCCGGCGATGTAGTTTAAACCGTCAGTATCGTTTTGGGAAGAAGGTATTTTCAATTGCCGATTGGAATTTTCTAAAAAAAGAAAGGTTTCAAAAATAGTACGCCTTCCCTCCTGAATCCATTGCCCCATTGAATGCAAATCTTTAGTGAACTCAACCGATGTCGGAAATATTCCTTTTTGGTCTTTTCCCTCGCTTTCTGCTGCCAATTGCTTCCACCATTCCGCAAAATTTTGAAAAGCAGGTTGAAAAGTCGAAAGAATTTCAGTCGTCATTCCGTTTTTATAAAGCAAGTACCGAAATCCCGCGTAACGATAGGCATCATTAGTTGAAGTTTTGGAATACATTTTTTCCCCTGTAGAAGCACCGGATATTAATTCTACTAAATCAATTCCAGCAACTGACATAGGTAAAAGTCCCACAGGAGACAAAACTGAGAATCTGCCACCAATATTATCTGGTATAACAAATTTACGGTAACCCTGTTCCATGGCAAGAGCATTTAAAGCGCCTTGCTTGCCATCCGTTGTAATTATTATCCTTTGTTTTGCTTTCTCGGAACCATATTTTCTTTCAATTAATTCCTTAAATAAACGAAAAGCAATGGCGGGTTCTGTTGTTGTTCCAGATTTAGAAATTACATTTAAGCAAACATCACGGCCTTCAATTAACTCTAGCAGGTCTGCGTGATAATCCGAACTGATATTGTGACCAGAAAAATAGATCTCAGGCAAACCCTCTTTATAAAGTTGATTTGGAAAAGAGGATTTTAAAAAAGTAATCCCAGCTTGCGAACCAATATAGGAACCACCGACCCCAATTACTATAAAAACCTGGCATAACTCGCGCACAGATTGCGCTACCTCATTAATTTCATTTAAAACTGTTTTAGAAATATCTGGGTTTTTCCAGCCCAAAAAATGTGATCCAGGCCCTTGTCCATTTTCCAACATTTCGTGGCAGGAAAGAACCTTTGGGGATATAGCTTCTAGTTCTTTTTCAGAAATAAAGGTCTTCAGATTATTAAAATCGAGAGATAGGCGAGACATAAAATACCAGAAGGTTACCAAGGTAACTTAAGGAATACTCCAAATAATTAGATTACTCCCTAATAATAAGAAAGTTTATCTGTAAATATTAAGTCAGTCCAGACCTTTTTCAAAAACAAGCGCGTCCTGGGTTCCGTTAATATTTATCTAGATTTGATCACCATTCTGAAGTTCGCCTTGAAGGATTTTTAAGGAAAGGGGGTCTTGCATATATTTTTATATCGCCCTTTTTATTTGTTGAAGAAGATTTTTATACTCTAGCCTATTTCTTATTCTTTACTATTTACTAGTTTTGGTAGTGTGCTATGCCTATTCCGGAGTTATTACTTTCTTTTTTTTTAACTCGAACTACAAAATATTTATTCTCCCAAACCTTTTCCAGCAAGCCATCTTTCGGCTTCGAGAGCTGCCGCACATCCTGTACCAGCAGCGGTTACAGCCTGACGATATTGATGATCGTGCACGTCTCCAGCAGCAAAAACCCCTTCCACGCTAGTTTCCTGAGTACCGAGTTTTATTT
>CAYYIR010000009.1:0-21453 GCA_964471995.1 uncultured Nitrospina sp.
CGTCTTTTAAAATACTTTTCCATATCCGGGTTTGGATCACGAGCATGCTCAAATATAGTTTTCTTGAAAAAATTTCTAAATCGACCAAAAGATTTTTTTGTAAAAGAAGCTTTTTCAAGCCATTCCGAGAACTGTTCAACTAGTTGCCTTTCTTCTCCCTTCATTCTTTTATGCACCCGCATCATATTTTCCAAGGCATTCATAATTTCTTTTTTTTCAGCTGGGGTGGAAAGTTCAGCAATCATCTGGTGATACAACAAATCCTTTTCTTTATTTGAAATGGGTGCATGAAGATAAGGCTTCAATTCATCAAGCTCATGTTTTTCCAAATCAAATTTTCTATAAAAGGACTTTAAAATATTCAGTTCAGACTGAGTCACCTCACCATCCGCCCAAGCTACAGTGGTTAACACCTTAAGAAAGGTCAACTTTTTAAATTTCGACATATTATTTCTCGTTAAATACCAATTAAATAATTTTCAAAATAAATTTCTCTACAACTAATCAAAACGGTTCAACCATAATCGACTCGAATTTTTGGACCACCCAAATAGGTCAAGGAATTGATCCTTATTAATATTACCAAAAGTCATTTGATTAAACTGCCTAAAGCGAGGCAAACGTTTTTCTGTTTCATCTGAAAATTTCCATTTGCCTCGTCGCCCCTGAAAATAATAAACCCCTCTAACAGTCAAGATCAAGGCATCTGGCCTGGTATCCGTATTCCCATCTAGCAGATATGCTTTTATAGAAGGTAAACGAGGAAGGATTTTATGTGACCGTTTTTTGAAGTTTCCCCCTCCCATATTTTCGAGAAAGTAACTGGTTTCTCCAGGGTATCCTCGAAATATTTTTTGAATGGACCGATTGACAACAAGAAGGTCATTGTCTCCATCCTGATCAAAGTCCGCCCAATCAGCGTGCATACTATCATCTACAATTCTAGGTAGTCTTGATGAGGTGTGGTCAGAAAATTTTCCTAGCCCATTATTTAATAAAATTCTATTTTGTCCTTTTTCATAAACTAAAAATATATCTACGACCCCATCATTATCGTAATCGGCAAATGAGGCATCCCGAATACCAATTGGAAGTTTAGGCATTAACAACGCTGTTAAATTTTCTAACCTACCATCTCCCTTGTTTATCCATATCATGGTTTGATAGGAGTTTTTATTAGATTTTTTAATATTACTACCAAAATAAAACAGATCTTTATCGCCGTCTCCATCGATATCAATTGGTATAACTTTCTCTATACCTGAAGTAAGCGAATGGTTTCCTTGATTTTTTTTAGGATAAAAGTACCCTTTCTTATTATTAAATAGGATTCGAGTTTTTAGATTTCTCCTATCACCAAGAATTAATATTAGATCGTCTCCACCATCCCTATCTAAATCAGCTGAAACAAAAAAGTTTATTCTTTCTTTATTTTCCTGGATCCACTTACCAACATTTTTTTTTGAAAAACCTTTTTCACCCCGATTAACAAGAATATAAAGCTCATTTTTGACTTGGTTTAATACTACCAGGTCCGACAGAGCATCTTGATTGCCTCGCAGAAAACCAGCCTGAGTGACAAAAAGTTTTTCAGAGATAAAAAGACGGGTAACATTGCGAAACCTTTGACTTGAAGGTTTGTCTGAAACATGAGGTTTGGGACCACTGCAGGCTGAGAGCAGTAAAAGAATAAACAGACCAGAAATAAGGGAATTAATCAAACACCGAACTGGGTAACCTTTCTTCTGATAGATCGATTTTAAGGCCTTCATAAGCTGCTATGCTTTGGGGAAAAAGTTGGCGGGCTTCTTTTTCAATTTTTTGAACAACTTTATCATTATGACTAGGGTCGTGGTGAAACAAAACAAATTTGTTTGCGTTTGCAGCTTGGGCAACTTTAACACCCTCGCGCACAGTACTATGGCCATGGCCTTTTCTTGGGAATTCACCATTTAGTCCGTAGTATTCATCATCGGTGTACTGGCAATCATAGACCAAAACATCCGTATTACGACTAAGATCAATTAAGTTTTTATTGGGCTTGTCTTCATAATGCTCGCAATCAGTTGCAAAAACAAGAGACTGATCTTTATGATCTATTCTATAGGCATAACACCCATTAGGATGATTAAGGGAAGTAAGAGTTATTTTATAGTTTTCACCTTCTATTACCTCACCTGGCCTCACATCTTGATAGGAAATATTAGCATCAAATATATCTGTTTTTACAGGAAAACAAGGAGGATTCATTTGCTGTTTTAAAATTTCTTCCACGGATATTGGAAGGCTGGTTCCACCAAACACTCTAAACTCGTTTCCAGCAGTGAAAAATGGAATAAAATATGGGAATCCTTGGATATGATCCCAGTGAACATGACTAAACAAAATAGTTCCCTTGACAGGCAACTCCTTCATCAAAGCCATTCCCAGATTATTGAATCCGGTGCCTGTATCAATAATAATTAATTCATGGTCACAACGAATTTCCACGCAACTGGTATTACCACCAACCCTGACTGTATCTAAACTTCCTGAAGCAACGCTGCCACGAACTCCCCAAAATTTTATATACACAGTTTAACCCTTAAATTGTTTCTGGAAAGTATAAAACCAAAAGATTAACAAGAGCACTTACAAAGAAAAATTTAACGTACTATTGTAAACAATCTTTTTTTAGCTAACAACCGTTTCTCTTAAATTCTCAAACGCTTGGGCAGTCTCAATTAAACTTAACTCCTGCCTGCTTAATTTTCCTTTTATCCAATTACCTGGTAGTGATTTTTGAAATCCTGCCACAAACCACTTAGCAACCTCATTATAATCTGGTTCCCTTTGCAAAATTTTCTTTAGGGTAGTAGTGTTTGAAATTAGTGACTCCAACACTAAATGGTTTTCCCTTTCTGATGAATATTTTAAAACATCATGAGTTAGCTTTGGATTTGTATCTAAAATTACAGAACCATGCTGCAAAAATGCTGAACGAAGCCTTCGCTGAGCACTTCCAACAAGCTTTTTACCTTGAAAAATGATTTCGCAATGATTGGAAACCGAAAAACAGGCAGAGGATATTTTGGACTCAGTATTTTCTTTCCTGCTCTTTCTCCCAGAAACCTGCTCGGCCTCAATGCCACCTATTTTGAGAGATTCCAAAATCGCTTGCGAGATTTTTCCAAATGAACCCTTTAAATTATCTGGAAACGCATAATGTGGCACGGGAGCAATTAAACTATAAGTCAACTCGTATTGATGCAACAAAGCTCGTCCACCTGTAAAGCGACGAACTAAGGGAATGTTGTTTTTTCGGCAAGATTCCAGGTCAATGTACTTCGATATGTCCTGAGAATAACCAATCGAAAGTGTGGGTCTCTTCCAACCATAGAGCCGCAATGTGGCAGGAGATTTACCAGCGTTACACGCAAGAAGAATTGCATGGTCTATCAACATATTAAGGTTTCCATCACATGGAGAATCTTGGATCATTCTCCAGCTAGTAGCATTCATTAAAATAGTTTTCTCCAAAGAAAAATTTTTTTGACTCAATCGCAATCATTCTATAAATAATAGGTATGACAAAAAAAATCCAGCACAAATCTATATTAATTATAACTTTGGGTACTCTTTTAACACTGAGCCTTTTTAACACATCTGTTGCTTTTGAAACATTTGGAGCCTTTAAGAAGGAATGTAAATCAGTCTGCCATGAAGCCGAACACATTAAAAAGTCTAAACAGGATAAAATTTTCAAGACTGAATGTAAAAGCTGCCATATTGGTATAAAAAATATATCGCCTTTTTCTTCTAATACCAAATATAGGCTGCCAAGAGGGAGTGGGCTACTCTTAAAATCTTTGATACAAAATATGCCCATAAAAAATAAACAGCCAATTGAAAACAAAAATCCTTCAAGTGGGATGACTCTTATTCCGTCAGGTGAGTTTATCATGGGTTCTAATGAGCGATGGGACGACGAAGCGCCGGAGCATATTTCATCTACTCAGACATTTTATATGGATTTAAACGAAGTAACTAACGCCGATTATAAAAAGTTTACTGATGATACCAAACGCGAAACCCCCTATCACTGGCCCGAAGGAAATCTTCCAAAGTCTAAAGAACAGCACCCTGTGGTTTATGTAAGTTGGTTTGACGCAGATAAATATTGTAAATGGACTGGGAAAAGGCTCCCAACGGAACAGGAATGGGAAAAAGCAGCCCGAGGTTCGGATGGCTTTATTTATCCATGGGGCAATCAATGGTCTCTAGACAAATCTAACAATCCTTATAAAAATTCGACCGGAACTGTACCCATAGGCTCTTTTCCTGAAGGGAAAAGCCCTTATGGCCTCAACGACATGTCTGGAAATGTTTGGGAGTGGGTAGATAGTTACTATCTTCCTCATCCTGGAAATCCAGTAACCCGAGCTGAGTACGGGAAAGATAAAAGAGTTTTGAAAGGAGGATCGTGGTTTGACTGCCTCTCTTACGGTTGCGGTTTGAGCGCGCCTACATTTAATAGAAGTTTTTTTACCCCTGAAGTAAAAAATAATAGTTTTGGTTTTCGTTGCGCCAAAGATGCAAGGTAAATTTTGCTCTCATGAAATAAAAAAATATAATACTTAGGGTGTCTATCAGGGATTATAAATGGAAACACCTAACAAAGAAGAAAAGCTAAAATCTGAAACATCACCTGTATCTAGGCATGAAAGCACCCCAAATATCAGCCTGCTACGAAAAATTTTAATTGGATTATTTATTTTGGGTTTTTGGATTTTCTTCTATTGGTTTCGGGAACCTTAAAATCCTTGATGGAAATTCTTTTAATTAAATAAAGTTCATATTCCTAGCTCATTTTAGGGTAGAATTTTTTCTTTATAAACTATGAATCCCAAAAAATCTATCCAGTAAAATTTTCTCTAATATTAGGGAACTGTTTATTTAGAGCGAAAACGTTTTTTGTTTAAATTTTCACTGCCTGCCAGTAAGTCCAAAGATTTTTTATCCCTTGAAATTATGGCAATACTTTCCCCCACTGGTGGTAAAACAAGGAGCGAATTAGGATTTTTTTCTACCGGCACTGACACTTGTGCCTGTGATTCAACAGCATTTGGTTTTGCAAGCGGTGGTGGCATCTTACCAAAAGCTGCTCGGGTTTCACCATAAATCAAATCTTTGGTATGTTTAGAATATTCTCCAGCAAGATCCAGATGATCCTCAGAACCAATGGTTGGGATATATTTAGCTTGTTCTCGCAGATGCGATGTATATAGACCTAGAGAAAGATCGGAGACCTCATCAAAGACCTGAACATTGAACCCACGCCCACCCAAGATTAAAGATTTATCCTGTAATTTAACGGTATTCCTGATCGTCTTTCTTAAGGGCCTTGGTTTCCCCCCAACACTGGTTTCAAATGCCTCGGGATAAACTCTCTCAAATCGTTCAATGGACTTATAACCTTTATCTGTTTTAAAAGTAGATAGCGTAGGTGTCTTTCTATCTTCAATACCTATTTTATTTTCCCCAAAAAATTGAACCTTTTCAGCCGATCTATTTATTTGCGGATCTGGCTCAAGGGGCTGTTCAAAAATAAAATCTGACCGTAAGGTAATAGTTATCTGAGGAGGAGAATCAGGGGTTTTTATTTCCTCTTGTTGCGCCTCAGTTATCCCACAATCAAAATTTAGAGATAAATATATAACCACTAGAATAAAAGGCAGTTTTCGGTAGAAAGAGTCCATACTATATAATCGTCCAAAAACACTAACATCTTGAAGAATAGCAAATTTAGGCCATATTTAGACATAAAAGTTCACTTCCCCTAACAATATTACTTCAAAAAATTCAATACTTTACAATTTAAGCTTAAGATGATAATCTCAACTTTCTCAATCAACTTGTTTGTTTGCAAGAAAGGCAATGCCATGAATACCGGTTTGAGATCACTTTTAGAGCCCAAGAAGGTACAGTTTCTCAAAAAGAAATTAGAGTTAGGAGAGATATCCCAAAAAGAGTGCAAAGAAATTATGAAAAGGCTGATTTTACAAAAGTATGACAGCATTCAAAATAGGAGTTTTCGTGCCACTATTTTAGGTTTCCCCCGGTCCCCGGAATCAAAATTAACAACTTAATGCATCTCCTCGCCTCCAAGGCTTTATTATAGTCTTTTTAGATCCATCCATCTCTTCTTGCACTTTTACTCACTGTTTGGGTCTTGTGGTTATTACTATCCAAGGTATAATCCATTATGAAAAAATTATTTTATGATCCTAGACATATAAATAGTAAGGGGGAATGATGGGCGAGAGGGATAAAGCACTGGAATTGGCACTCACACAAATCGAAAAACAATTTGGCAAAGGCTCTATTATGAAACTGGGGCAAGCTGGAAGTCAAAAAGGAGTGGATGTCATTTCTACCGGTTCTATATCGCTGGATAGTGCTTTAGGAGTTGGAGGAGTACCCAAGGGAAGAATAGTCGAAATTTATGGTCCCGAAGCATCAGGAAAAACTAGTTTAACTTTACACATCATCGCAGAAGCCCAGAAATCTGGTGGTGTTGCAGCCTTCATTGACGCAGAACATGCTCTCGATCCTGAATATGCTAGAAACCTGGGAGTCAACCTAGATGACCTCCTTCTCTCTCAACCTGATACGGGTGAACAGACTCTGGAAATCGCAGAGGTGCTCATCAGAAGTGGTGCAGTAGACGTCATCGTTGTAGATTCGGTTGCCGCACTAGTGCCAAAAGCTGAACTGGATGGGGATATGGGTGATTCGCACATGGGGCTTCAAGCAAGACTGATGTCTCAAGCCATGCGCAAATTAGCTGGGGTAATCAATAAATCGAATGCATGCCTAATCTTTATCAATCAAATTCGTATGAAAATTGGTGTTATGTTTGGAAACCCTGAAACAACGACGGGCGGAAATGCTCTCAAATTTTATTCTTCTGTTCGAATAGATATTCGCCGTATTGCCGCTCTAAAAGACGGGGAGGAAGTCATTGGTAATCGTACCCGAGCTAAAGTGGTAAAAAATAAAGTAGCTCCACCTTTCCGTAATTGTGAGTTTGATATTATTTATGGCAAAGGAATATCCAAAATGGGAGACCTTCTTGATCTGGGAGTAGCCAATGAAATCATCGTAAAAAGTGGCACCTGGTTTTCATATAAAGAGAACCGAATAGGACAAGGTCGAGAAAACTCTAAACGTTTTCTTGGAGAAAATTTGGAAATTGCCAATGAAATTGAAAGTCAACTACGCCAAAAGTTGGGTCTTGCGGGAGTAGTAGAAAAATTACCAGATGAAAACTCTCCTGTGACAGAAGAAACTCCTACCAAAATTAAGAAGGCAGGGAAAAACGGATAGTTGGCGATATGCCTGACCCTGAAGCATTAAAAAAAGCCAAAAACCAGGCATTGAAATATCTTTCTTATAAAGACCGAAGCAAATGGGAGATCAATCAATATCTTGAGAAAAAAAAACACTCCCACCTCGTGATTCAACAGACCCTTGAGTATCTAGAAAACCTCAATTACGTTGACGATCAACGATTTGCATTACAATGGGGCCAGTTCAATATTAATAAGAAAAAACTCGGCAGGAATCGTTTATATTTGGAGCTTCTAAATAAAGGCATTGATCGAAAAATACTCGAAAATATTGTGAGCACTCTTTATAAAAATAACCCCGAGATACAACTTGCCAAAGAATGTGCAAGCAAGAAATGGGAAAGCTTAAAAGGCGTTGAAGCAGATAAAAAGAAGCGACGACTGTTTCAACACCTAAAAAGAAGAGGGTTTTCAGCAGATATTATTTATCAGTCGCTAACAACACTCGATATGGAAATTAGCTATAACCAGACTTCTTCCATTCCAGATAAGAGTTAATAAGGAATGGAGGTTATCCACACAATTCCTTATTCATTGATAGCGACAGCCATATTTATTTTTGGACTAGTAATAGGCAGTTTCGCAAATGTGTGTGTATATAGATTACCTAAAAACGAATCTGTTGTTTTTCCAGCCTCTCGTTGTATTTCCTGCTCCGCAACTGTGCGTCCTTTCGACAACATCCCTATTATAAGTTATTTGATTCTTGGTGGTAAATGCAGGAATTGCAAAAAAAATATACCCGTAATTTATCCTGCCATTGAATTAATCACGGGCCTACTACTACTTGCTGGATTTTTCAAATTTGAGCTAACCTTTGATTTCTTGATTTACACTATGGTCGCTCCGGCTCTAGTTATAATCACAGCCTTAGATATTGAGCACCAGATTATCCCTGATGTCATAACCCTACCTGGAATTGCTTTGGGCCTTTTAGCAGGCAGTTATTCGATAGGTTACGTAGATTCTATTCTAGGATGTTTTTTGGGAGGTGGACTATTCTATCTTCTCGCAGTTTTGAGTAATGGCGGAATGGGGGGTGGAGACATCAAATATATTGCTGCCGTCGGTGCTTTAGTGGGCTGGGAAAAGGTGCTATTGATAATATTTATAGGTGCTTTTTTAGGGTCTATCGTTAGTATATTTCAAATGGCTCTCCAGAAAAAATCTAGAAAAAGCCTAATACCATTTGGTCCATTTTTATCAGTCGCCACTTTGATCACATTGTTTTATGGAAATCTTCTGATAAAATTGTATGTAGAGGGTCTGGGAAGGTAAGCTAAAAAGTAAATTAACAGGAAAATAATTATGGATCAGGAAGAAACAAAGCAAAAAACTCCCAACGTAACCAATCAGCAAAAAGAAATAGAACAGCTAACAGAATCTTTGAGCCAAATTCATAGTGAATTGAGCTTTATAAAAACCAATATTAAAAAAAGAAAAAGTGAAATAACTACCCTTAAAATTCTTTTTTATACGGGACTTTTTGTACTTCTTTTCGGCTTCATTTATACCAACCAGACTCTCCAACGTGCCCAATATGATAATTTGGAAACCAATATATCTGCTCTGCAAAATCGCATAAATCACACTTTTATCTCTCTTGAAAAAAAAATGCATAAAGAAATTATTGAAATGGAGAGCAAGATGTATGGAAACCCAAAATATAAGTTTAAAAAATCAATTGAGGACATGAATCAGGCCTTAAATACGTTAAAACCTCAAACCCAGACGATAAACAACCTAATTCAGAAGGTAAAAAAAGATTCTCAGGAATTAAGTAATATGGTTCTGGGTCAGACGAACGACAAAAATATTACTTCTAATCCTGTACGCTGAA
This sequence comes from uncultured Nitrospina sp., assembly GCA_964471995.1. Taxonomy (GTDB): domain Bacteria; phylum Nitrospinota; class Nitrospinia; order Nitrospinales; family VA-1; genus UBA8687. The sequence continues at coordinate 9,232 of CAYYIR010000009.1, forward strand.
TTTTTTCTTCAATCAGGCAGTGCAAAAATTTCTTCTATTTTTTTGCAATTCTCTTTAGATGGTTGCCACCCTATCGCTTTTAGGTTTTCTTTCATTTGACTTGAATTTTTAACTCCGACAAGTGCTGTCACAAGACCGGGTTGCCGCAATACCCAATTTATAGCAGTCTGGCCACATGTTTTTTCTTCTTCCTGAGAAACTTCCTTTAATCGGTCTACCTTGCTTACATTTTCAACAAAACCTTGGCCTGTGAAATTACCAATTATCCCTTTACTTCGCCAATCTTTAAACTTTGTATTTTTGTCGTATTTACCAGTAAGCACTCCGGAAGCAAGGGGACTATAAGCTATGATCCCAATTTTCTTTTCTAGGCAAAGGGGAACTGTATCTTTTTCGATTTCCCGAGCTAGTAAACTGAACTCCGGTTGTAGTGAAGTAATTTTCACATACTTTAGACTTTCCATTATCTGTTCTGCTGAATAATTACTCACTCCAATATAGCGAATCTTTCCTTTATTTTGAATTTCAAGTAGAGTCTCCATAGTTTCTTTCTGTGAAGTTGCCGCATCTGGCCAATGTACTTGATAAAGATCAATCCAATCTGTATCCAACCGTCTAAGACTTTGATCAATCTCCTCTAGTATAGATTCTCGACTGGCATCTTTTCGCAATGAACTCAGTGACTCTTTTCCCCATCTAAGTCCGCATTTTGTAGCTAGAATGACCTTGTCACGGACTGGTTTTAGTGCTTTACCAATTAATTTTTCCGAATGCCCGAAGCCATAAACAGGTGCTGTATCGAAAAAATTAACACCATTTTCATAAGATATTTTAATAGACTCGATGGATTTATTATCACCTTCGTTATTCCAAAAAGGTGCTCCTCCAATGCCCCAAGCACCATAACCTATGACAGAAACTTTTAAATCATCCAGTTTTCTATATTCCATAATGAACGTTCATTAAATTTATATTTTTTTTATTTTCTTCTTCGATTAATAAGGATAATACTATAACCTTTAATGGTGCATGTCTAAATTGTAATTTTTGGAAGTTTATGAATTCTCTATTAAGAGTATTAAGCTATTTAAAGCCTTATCGAGGCAAGGTCATACTAACTCTTTTTCTTGCGATTTTCACCACACTACTGGATCTCGTGCCACCTTGGCTTACAAAGGTAATTGTCGACAACCTTGTTGAAAGTTCAGAAATGGTTGGGGTTTACTGGGCAATCGCCGGGCTTGCCAGTGTTTATCTTGCTCGTAATTTTACCAACCATAAACGTATTGTTGTCAACAATCAGGTAGAGCAGAATGTAGTATTTGATTTGCGCTCAGATGTTTATCGTTCTCTTCAAAGTTTGTCTTTAAAATATTTTGAAAATGGCTCAACTGGAGAACTCATGTCACGTGTAAATGATGATGTGAATTACGTTGAAAGAATTTTTATAGATGGTGTGGAACAAGTTGTTACAGCAGTTCTAACCCTTATTGGTATTTCTGTAATACTATTTTACATGCATTGGAAATTGGCTTTATTAGCGCTGTTACCGATCCCTTTCCTTATATACGGAGCATGGATTTATACCGAAAAAGCACACAGTCAATATCATGTTGTACGAAAACGTGCGGCATCTATGAATTCCAAACTACAGGACTCCATTTCAGGTATCCGTGAAACTCTTTCCTTTAATCGTCAACTCCATGAAACAAAACAATTCGATAAAAAAAGTCGCGAATACTGCAATGGAACCCTGGAGGTTATGCGCTTATGGGCTATCTACTCACCCAGTATGATGTTTTTAGGGTCACTGGGAACCGTATTTATCTTGCTATTCGGTGCTGGCCTAGTGCAATCCAATCAAATAACAGTAGGCTCTCTTGTTGCTTTTGTTGGATATTTGGCACTTTTTTATACTCCAATCAACCAATTGCATTCAGTTAACCACATGCTGCAGCATGCACTGGCCTCAGGGGATAGATTGTTTGAGATAATAAATACCGTTCCTGAAGTAAAGGAAAGCCCTAACGCTGTTCTTCCTTCTACCAATGTTCAAGGGTTGATTGAATTTGATAGAGTAAACTTTTCGTATATTGAGGGAAAACCAGTAGTCAAGAATGTCAATTTTTCAATAACAGCAGGAGAAAAAATCGCTTTGGTTGGGCATACCGGAAGTGGGAAGTCAACTCTCATCAAATTAATCATGCGTTTTTATGATGTAGATTCAGGGCAGGTCTGTATTGACGGATACCCAATTAAAGATTTAAAACTATCTTATTTAAGAGAACAAATTGGGCTAGTTTCTCAGGATCCTTTTTTATTTAACGGAACGGTCGCTGAAAATATTCTTTATGGGAATATTAATGCAAACCGAAAGCAAATCATTGAGGCTGCTATCGCTTCGCATGCGGATGCATTTATAAATAATTTACCAGAAGGTTATGATACGCTAGTAGGAGAAAGGGGTGTAAAACTTTCAGGAGGAGAAAAACATCGAATCGCTATAGCCCGGGCTTTTTTAAAAGACCCTCCCATTCTGATATTGGATGAAGCAACCTCCACTGTGGACACACGAACTGAACACCACATCAAAGAAGCATTGAGTAAGCTAATGGTAGGAAAAACCACTCTGTCTATTGCTCATCGATTATCTACGCTTGAAGGAGCCGACAGAATTCTTGTTATGAGGAATGGTGAATTGGTTGAAACAGGAGCACACGATAATTTAATCAGTATTAAATCAGAATATTCGAACCTATTCCAGCATCAGATTCATTTATAAAAGAAAAATGGGATTTTAAGCTCCTTCTTCAATCACTTTACCCATTTTTCGGAATTTTTCTTCGCGCAACTTAACTAGTTCGTCAGGGTTTATTTCTTTAAGCTCTAAAAGGTTTTTTCGAAGTGTTTTTTTCAAACCGATGGCTGCTCGTTTATGGTTACGGTGCGCGCCCCCCAATGGCTCACGAACAATTTGATCAATAATTTCAAATTTTAATAAATGGTTTGCAGTTAAACATAAAGCATCAGCGGCTTGTTTGTTTTTATTCTTATCTTCCCAAAGTATTGACGCGCAACCCTCTGGAGAAATTACCGAATAAACTGAATGTTCCAGCATCAAAATTCGATCACCAACTCCTATTGCCAAAGCTCCCCCCGAACCGCCTTCACCAATCACCACACATATAATGGGGACCCTTAACGGGACCATGCCGAACATATTTCTAGCGATTGCTTCCGACTGACCTTTTTCTTCTGCATCGACGCCAGGGTAGGCTCCTGGTGTGTCAATAAAAGTAATAATTGGCATATTAAATTTTTCCGCCATCTGCATTACTCTAAGCGCCTTGCGATATCCTGAGGGTTGTGACATACCAAAATTTCTTGAAATTTTTTCCTCCATTTTTCTACCTTTTTGATGTCCTACAACCATCACCGAGAAATCATCGAACTTCGCAAGTCCTGACACAATCGATGGGCCATATCCCCCGTGACGATCGCCATGCAATTCAAAAAAGTCTGTAAAAATATGATGAACATAGTCCAGCATATGAGGCCTATCCTGGTGCCTAGCTACCATGGTTTTATCCCAACCTTTCAAATTGGAATAAACATCATGTTTCATCCGACGAAGTTTCTTTTTGAGTTTTGAAATCTCATCGGTAATATCTCCAACACTGTCATACATATGCGAAAGAGAAACTAGGTCATGTATCTGTGTTTCCAATGCAAAAATTTCTCTTTCAAAATCGAGTATCTGTACCATGGTTAAATATGATTTTAAAGAACAGGAGTGTTCTGATATTAATATAAGGCTAGTTTTCTGACTAATACCTGTTTCAACTAATTATTTTTTTAATAAAAACCAAAAATAGGATGAATCAAATTTTGCAAAGTTTTAGATTTATTTAAAGCCCGAGCCCCTTCTGTACCAATTTTATTTTGACCTAACTTTAATGATTCAAGGTTTTCTAAGTTTTGAGATTGCGCAATTGCCAAAGCACCTTCATCGCCAATACTATTAAAATTTAAATCCAACTTTTTTAGCTTTCCAAAACTACTGGATTGAGCCAGGGCCTTTGCCCCCATATCTGTAATGTTATTTTTAGAAAGATTGAGCGAAACCAGTTTCTCCAGTTTTACCGAGCGGGATAGCGCAATCACTGCCTTATCCGATAAGTCATTATTTTTTAAATCCAAAACTTCCAATTTATTAGCAAATGGTGACTGTAACAAAACATCGACACCTAAATCGCCAATCAAACCAGCGCCAACTTCGCTCAGCCGGTTGGTCCGATTTAATTCTTTCAACCATTCCGTCAATTGGAAACGTTTCCAGGCATCTTTTCCAGTTTTTTCAATAGGATTGTAAGTTAAGTCGATACTTTTTAGACGTTTTAACTTGTTAGAATGAGTTAGTTCTATGGCTCCCGAGTCATGAAGCTGATTGTAGTTCAGGTTTAATTTCTCCAACTGAGAAAGGGTATCCGAATCAGCAATCAAAGATGCCCCTTCATCCGTGATTCGGTTATGGTACAAATTTAAAACCTTCAAATTAGACAAGAATTGTGATCTGGAAATATATGCAACACCCTTATCAGTGATATTATTATTTTCCAAGTAAAGAGCCGTTAGCTGACCAAGATTTTCGGATGCGGCCAGCATGCGCACCCCTTCATCCCCGAAGTTCCCTTTATAAAGAATTAGGGTTGATACTGTTTGCAATAATGGCAACTTGGCCAAATGACTCACTCCTTCATCACCTAAATTTTTGCCGTTGATTCTAAGCAGCTTGTCATTTCGTTTTAATTTTTTCTGGATGTACTTTTCAATTTCCTCACCTGTCATTTTTTCCGACGTGAAACCAAGGGCAAAGAAACAAAGAAAGCAAATAATAATTTTTAATACTTGCAATGACTGATTCATCTTTGGGTGTTTTTATTTCAGAGTTTATTAAATCTAATGTTATTGGCCTATTCTACCTATCTATAGAATTGTTTTCAATTTCACTTAATCGTGCCTCCAAATCCTTTACCTTTCGAGCCAAATCGGGGAGCTTAGGTAAGGTAGCCACGTAGCGTTTCCATTTGCCGGTTGGAACTGCCGGCCAACCACTGACTACAGCATTGTTTTCCAGATCTCGAAAGGTTCCTGTTCTTGCAGTCATGGTTACATGATTTCCAAGAGTTACATGATCAGCCAAGCCCACTTGACCTGCCAATACCACATGGTGACCCAACTTACAACTTCCTGCCAAACCCACCTGACCTACCAGAATGGAATGTTCGCCCACCCTACAGTTATGGGCAATCTGTACCAGATTATCAATTTTAGTTCCCTCTTTAATAAGAGTTGTGTGCATAGCTGCCCGATCTATACAACTATTAGCACCAATTTCCACAAAATCCTCAATCACTACCCGTCCAAACTGGTTAATCTTATAATGACAACCCTTTTCATCCAAGGTGTAACCAAATCCGTCTGCACCAATTACGGTACCAGAATGAATGATGACATGTTTTCCCAATTCTGTTTTTCGATAAAGAGTGACATTGGGGTAAATAATACAATTGTCATCAATTTTGCAATTGTTGCCGATAACTACATTAGGATACAAAATCACATTATTACCAATGGAGACAGCATCTCCAACGCAAACTCCTGCGGAAATAGTCACTTTATCTCCCAACTTTACATTATTTCCAATGACTACACTTGGATGGATTCCCGGTATCGGACGAGGTTCTGGATGAAACTCTTTAACCAAACGCGCAAAGGCAAGCTCTGGTTTTGTGACAATAATCTGCGGAATTGTTACATCAATCGGTTTGGCAACCAACACTGCCGATGCTTTAGAACTTTTTAGTGCATCTAAATATTTGTTTTGCATAAAGAAGGTAATATCACCCTCTTGTGCATCATGGACACCGCAAACCCCATTAATTTCAATGGAACCTTCTCCCTCAAATATTCCAGATACTAATGAAGCAACCCTTTCCAGTTTCATACTACCCCCTTCCAGGTTTTCAAAATAGTTCTAAACACAACTTTGCATTAATTTTTAAATCATAAAACTTTGCTTAATGGGATTGACTTTCCCATTGACCAACTCAAGCACCCTATCTAACTGTCCTGCAACTCTCTGACTATGAGTTACTAGGACAAAAGTCTGATTGAACTCTTTATTTAATTTACGAATCAACTCAATTAATTGGTCACTGGCATTTGTATCCAGGTTTCCAGTCGGCTCATCTGCAAGTAACAAATCTGGCTGATTCATTAACCCCCTTGCCAAGGCAACCCGTTGGCTTTCTCCACCTGACAATTCCGCCGGTTTATGGTGCATTCTATCTTTCAAAACCACTTCATCTAAAAGATACTCGGCTCTTTCTTTAGCAACAGAAGTTTTTTCATTCTGGATTAAAGCTGGAAACATAACATTTTCTAAAGCTGTGAAATCAGGCAATAAATTAAAAAACTGAAATACAAACCCAATATGAATGTTTCGAAATTTTTCCAAAAAAGAATTTCCCTGACAATAAATATTCTGACTCTTAAACAAGACATCACCCTTTGCAGGTTTATCCAACCCTCCTAGAACATGCAATAAAGTACTTTTGCCGACACCCGATGCGCCAATAATTCCCAACACTTCTCCCGAAAATATTTTCAGATGCATATCATTGAGAACATGAATAGTCTCGTGTTTGGTAGCATAACTTTTATCAACACCTACTGTTTCGATTAGACATTTTTTTTCTATATCTCCAGTATTATTCATAACGAAGACCATCAACAGGGTCGATCCGAGAAGCTCGCCACGCCGGATATAAAGAAGCTACAAAACAAATAGCGATAGAAAATACTACTATAAGAAATGAATCCATATATTGAATTTCAGAAGGTAATTTATCAAGATAATAAACATCGCTTGGGAATGCTGTTATTCCAAATATGTTTTCGATAAAACCTACTATTTTATTAAGATTGGGAACAATTGTGAATCCTCCAACACAGCCAATTAGGGTTCCCAGCAAACCAATTATTAATCCTTGAAAACTGAAAATCTTCATTATGCTGGTACGTGATGCACCCATGGATTTTAAGATTGCGATCTCCTTCGTTTTCTCCATCACTACCATAAAAAGCGTGCTTACAATATTAAAAGCTGCCACTAAAATGATTAAAATGAGAATAATAAACATGACAATCTTTTCAAGACGCAGGGCGGAAAAAAGATTTTTATTCATTCGCATCCAATCTCTGACGTAATAAGGAAAACCAAGGTTTTCCTGAAGGAGTTCAGCAATTTGATCTGCACTATCTATATTTTCCACGCGAATTTCGATCCCGCTTACTTTACCCTTCATCGCAAAAAATCTTTGTGCTGATTGAATAGAAATAAAAGCCAGACTAGAATCATATTCAAACATTCCAGATTCAAATAGCCCTACAACCTCAAACAGTTTAATTTTTGGAATTAAACCCATAGGTGTTAATCGTGATGCAGGTGAAACCATAGATATTGCATCACCTACCTGAACACCTAGTTTTTGAGATAGTTCCTTTCCTAAAATAATATTGTCATGCCCAGGACCTTCTTTATTTTTTTTCCTCCTTTTCAGCATGCCAATTTCACCCTGAATCATGTTTTTCTCCAGATCAGAAACCATCGCTTCACGCTCCGGGTCCACACCACGGACAACCACACCCGAAGACTTACTACCAAACGTCAACATCACTTGATTAAGAATAAAGGGTGCTGCCGCCTTGATCCCGTCCGATTGCATTACCTTTTTGAGAACAGACTCAAAATCATCCATCCCTGACCGCGTAATATTGGTCACAACAATATGGCTGTTTGTACCTAGAATCTTATCGCGAAGATCTTTTCCAAAACCAGACATTACGGCAATGACAACGATCAAAGCCATTACCCCCAAAGCTACGCCACCGATTGATATCCAGGTATTGAGAGAGATAAACTTTTGCGCTCGCTTAGATTTTAAATGACGCAGACTGATAAAAAGTTCAAAGGACATATAAGAGGTGAATCAAGAACTAATCCCTGATTGCTTTTTTAATTGAGGGAAAAGGATAACATCACGGATAGAAGGACTATCAGTGAATAGCATAACCAGGCGGTCAATACCAATACCTTCTCCAGCCGTCGGTGGCATACCGTATTCTAAGGCACGTATAAAATCATTATCCATCCAGTGAGCTTCCTCATCACCAGCCTGTCTCTCTAAGACTTGACCTTCGAACCTTTTCTTTTGATCAATAGGGTCATTCAATTCAGTATAGGCATTGGCTATTTCTTTACGTCCAATAAACAGCTCAAAACGCTCTACTAAGTCAGGGTTATCTTCCTTGCTCTTAGAAAGTGGCGACAACGCTAAAGGATAGTCTGTGATAAAAGTAGGCTGCGACATTTTAGGTTCTACGAAATGGTCAAATAATTTAGCAAGAATTTTTTCATGGATGTCTTTTTTTTCCAATGCTACCTTATTCTCCAACGCAAACGCAGCCGCCTTTTGCGGATCGTCCACATACTCTTCATTGATGCCCCCTATATCTATTAAGGAGTTTCGGAAAGAGCAACGTCGAAACGGCTGCGAAAAATCAATCATCTCAGTGATTGATTCTCCATTCACAATATTGGTATAGGGAAACTTAAAATTATTATCTGGAAAAACTTTTTTACATATAAAACGAAACAAGTCTTCTGTTAAGCCCATTAAGTCATTGTAGTCTGCATATGCCGTATAGAACTCAATCATAGTGAATTCAGGGTTGTGCTCGGTGGATATCCCCTCATTTCGAAAGTTTCGATTAATTTCGTAAACCCTTTCGATACCTCCCACCACTAAACGCTTTAAATAAAGTTCTGGAGCAACACGAAGATACAGATCCATATCCAAAGCGTTATGATGAGTTTTAAAAGGTCGCGCCGTGGCTCCTCCCGGAATCGACTGCATCATCGGTGTTTCAACTTCTAGATAATCTCGTTCATTTAAATAGTCACGAAGCGCTGAAATAATCTTGCTACGAAGTATAAAAACTTTTTTAACATCAGGGTTTACTATCAGGTCAACATAGCGCTGTCGGTAACGCAGTTCAATATCTTTCAACCCATGCCATTTCTCTGGAAGTGGTAATAAGGATTTGGATAGTAAAGTGAACTTGTCTGCAAAAAGAGTTAACTCACCCGTTTTTGTTTTGGATATTCTTCCATTAACACCAATAATATCTCCAATATCCAATTTGCCCAAAAATTCGTATGTCTCTTCCCCCAAAACATTTTTATTCATGAAAACCTGAATCTGACCCGAGGAATCTTGAATATTTAAGAATGTAGTTTTACCATGCTTACGCCTGGTCATAATTCTGCCAGCTAAGATACAAATATGGCCTTTTTCATCTAGTTCTTCCTTGGTACATTCGGAAAATTTTTGTACCAGCGTGTGGATAGTAGTATCAATTTTAAAACGGTTAATATAAGGGGCAATTCCCTTTTTCCGTATGTCATCAAGCTTTTCATGCCTGAGCTTAATCAGATGTCCTAATTCTTCCATGAGCTAAGTTGAGTGGTTTTGTTTTGAATAAAAATCTTAGGCCTGCTTTGGAGTATTTTTAAAAAACGGAAATCCTAGGTAATAACGATCTATTATCTGGCAAACTCTGTAAATCGAGACTCGCGTACCACAGTAACTTTAATTTCACCCGGATACGTCACTTCTTTCTCAATCCTCTTTGCCACATCACGTGCTAGGATATTGGCATTTTGGTCATCGATTCCACTTGGGGTTACAATGATACGAACCTCGCGACCTGATTGAATAGCAAAAGTTTTTTGTACCCCTTTAAATGAATCACCAATTTCTTCCAGTTGTGTCATGCGTTTAACATAAGTTTCTAACATTTCACGTCGCGCACCTGGTCTTGAAGCAGAGATTGTATCCCCTGCTGCAACTAAAACCGCATAAGGGGATTCCGCTTCACAATCTTCATGATGCGAGGCAATAGCATTTATAACAAAAGGGTGTTCACCATAGCGCTTCGCAATATCTACACCTAAAGCCGTATGTGTACCATCTGTCTGATGATCAATAGCTTTACCAATATCGTGCAACAACCCTGCACGCTTTGCCATATTTTCGTTTAATCCAAGTTCTACAGCAATAGAACCACAAACAAACGCAACTTCCTGGACATGTTCGAGAACATTCTGCGTATAACTTGTTCTATATTTAAGCCTACCCAGTAGCTTGACCATTTCCGGATTAATATTATCAAGACCAACATTAATTATGGCCTGTTCTCCGGATTTTTGAATTTCCTCTGTAACTTCTTTCTTACACTTGCCAACCACATCTTCTATTCGTCCTGGATGAATGCGACCATCGATTGTTAAATATTCAAGGGCCCGTCTTGCCACCTCCCTACGAATAGGATCAAATCCAGATAAAACTACCGCTCCAGGGGTGTCATCAATGATCAAATCTATCCCTGTGGCCTGTTCGAGGGCTCTTATATTTCGACCTTCGCGGCCAATGATCCTCCCTTTAATATCATCACTAGGCAACTCAACCACAGCCACCGTTGTCTCAGCAACATGGTCGGAGGCCAATCTTTGAACCGCCATGGTAATCAATTTTCTAGCTTCATCATCTGCTTGAGATTTGACCTTTTCTTCAATTTTTTTTACTTCGCGGGCTGCGTCCATCTTGGCTTCATCCACAATTTTATTTTTTACCTCTTCTCGCGCTTTTTCTGCAGTATAAGAACCTATTACTTCCAGTTTTTTAATTTCTTCATTAACTAATCGCTTATATTCCACCTTTTGTTTTTCGATATCCACTTTCTTTTCATTCAGCTTCGCAAATTCAGATTCGATCTCTTGTTTCCGCGTTTTGAATTTTTCGAATTCGTTTTTGAATTCCCTTTCCTTTTGCTCTAACTCTTTTTCTTGGTCACGAAAACTATCGCGTTTGGTCTTTATTTCTTTTTCAAAATCACTTTTCACTGCTAGAGATTTTTCCCGTGCTTCGATTTCAGCAGACTTCAAGCGATTTTCGACCTCTTTTTCAGCTTCCCCTATTATTTTCTGACGACGTGCCTCCGCTTCTTTAATTTGGTATTCTGTGAACAACTTTCTCAGAAAATAACCAACCGCATAGCCGATCACCACAGCAAATGCCATTCCCAACACCAAGGTAATGAAATTTACCTTTATAGCAGTCAAAATATGCATTTAAATACCTCTTAAAAAAAGTAAACCAAAAATAGGTTCTTAAAATCTATATCGTTTAAGGCGTTTTTTCAGTAATTACCTTATGAACCTTTTTATCCCAAAAATCTTGATACAAAGATTCCGCTCGTTGAAAATCGTAAGCAACACCAATTCGTAAAGATTTGTCTGACAACTCCAAAAATAATTTATCGTAATATCCGCCTCCAAAACCAATTCGGCTGCCTGACCTATCAAATGCCAAACCCGGTGTCACTACCGCATCGATTTTAACCGGGGGAACAGTTTTAACATTAATTCCGTAAGGCTCTCTCATTCCTAAAGAATTGGGCACAAATCCTTTTTCTAAATTTTTAATTTCACAAATTTCTAGTTTTCCTTCTCTTTTTAAAATCCGCGGAACATAAACTTTTTTTCTTAGGCTTAAAGATCGATTAATCATGGTATCTGTCATGACCTCATTTCCAAAAGAGCGGTAATATAAAATATGGTCACAGCTTAAAAAATTTTTCCATGAAAAAAGATTTATTTCAATTTTACAGCTTAAATCGATAACTTCTTCGCGGCTTAGACTATTTCTGCGCCTGAGCATTATGCTACGGACGTAATTTTTCTCCATTCCAAAAGTGGCACAAACCATAATTACAAATAACTCTGATGAAAGTTTAAACTATACCCAGAAAACTTTTTTAAATGGACCTAAAGCTTAGGTGAGCGCAAACAAAATCAGGGAGCCAGCCTGACGATTCAGGCCTGAGGAGAGACAAGATAAGGCAAAACAACACTTCGGCTGTTTTGAATGTATATATCAAACAACGAAACTAAATGATAGGTTTCGTACATAACTTTCACTCCACAACTAGGTCCGGTATTCAATAAAATTGAAAGCGAACCATATATAATCAGGCTCTAGGTTGTTTGCCCCTGAAGCTCTTAACTCAATTAAAAAGCCCCCCCGTTTATGCCGT
>CAYYIR010000010.1:0-20260 GCA_964471995.1 uncultured Nitrospina sp.
TTCAAGCTTTAGCTAAAAATGAAGTGGGAATGATTGAACCAAAAATAGAGCAAGTAACAACTATTTTTTTAAAGTAATACGATGTTAAACAACAAAAAACCAGTTTCGGCTTCCTTTCGAAGCGTAGTCAAAACCAGATTGATTTTTGTATCCAGTCTGCTGCTACTTTTTGCCATAACCCTGATTGCGCGACTTGCTGACTTGCAAATTGTTCAACACAAAACCCTTTTGGCCAAATCGGAAAAACAACCTCATCGAGGAACCTTAAAAATTCATTTGGGAAGAGGAGCGATTGTTGATCGTAATGGTAATACTTTAGCTACCAACCTTGAAGTCGAGTCTGTATTTGTAATTCCACAAGAGGTTCGGGATAGAAAGTATACTTCCAGGGTTCTTGCTGCAACTTTGAATCAAAACTATGACCGAGTTTACAGAGAAGTATCTTCAAGAAAACAGTTTGTCTGGATCAAGCGGAAGGTTCCTGTCAATGAAATAAAACATCTTAAAAATGCTGCTCTTTCAGGTGTTGGTTTTCGCGCAGAGCAAAAAAGGTTCTATCCAAAACGCGAGTTAGCATCGAATGTATTAGGGTTTGTGGGCACGGACGACTTAGGTTTAGCGGGAATAGAATACACCTATCAGGATAAATTGAAAGGCATAGTTTACACGCAACCTATAGAGCAAGATGGTAAGGGCAAGAACATTCAAACTCTAAGTAATCTTTCACGCTTAAGTATTGGTAATTATGACTTGATGCTAACGCTAGATGAAGCGATTCAGTTCACGACTGAACACCTCTTAAAAAAACAAGTTCAAAGGTATCAAGCCGATTCTGGAATGGCAGTGGTTATGGATCCTAATTCTGGCGAAATCTACGCCATGGCAAACATACCGCAATTCAATCCAAATAATTTTAATAAGTTCGTCCCCGAAGCAAGAAAAAACAATGCTGTTGTAAGCTCCTATGAGCCGGGTTCGATATTCAAACCAATTGTTGCAGCCGCAGCTCTAGATCAGGGAATTTCCCAGCCTAATGAAACATTCTATTGTGAAAATGGGAACTTTAAAATTGCCGGGAAAAATATCGGCGAAGCTGCAAATCATAAATTTGGTCAACTTACTATGCGGGAAATAATTGCCAATTCAAGCAACATTGGTGCCATAAAAATTGCTCAGAAACTAGGAAAAGATTCGTTTTACGAATACATTCGAAAATTTGGTTTTGGGGAAAAATCAAGTATTCGACTGCCAGGCGTATCGTCTGGTTTGCTGCGGAAAAGGGGGAATTGGACGGAGTTGTCTTTAGCTTCTATATCGTTTGGACATGAAATAGCTGTCACACCTTTACAAATGGTTGTCGCACTTAGTGCTATTGCAAATGGCGGAACTCTTATGGAGCCCCACATAACAAAAGCACTGATGCGAGAAGGAAAGATTGTGGAAGAAATCAAGCCAAAAAAAATTCGAAGAGTCATCTCAGAAAAAACTAGTCGTCAAATGATGGAAATACTAAAGTTTGCTGTCAAAGATGGAACCGGTAAAAAAGCTGCCGTAGATGGTTTTGACGTGGCAGGAAAGACAGGGACTGCTCAGAAATATATTTCGGCAAATAGGTCTTATTCTAAAACAGAATTTGTTTCTTCTTTCATTGGCTATGTGCCCGCTGACGCACCAAGGCTGGTAATCCTGGTAATGATTGACAATCCGAAAGGAGTTAATTGGGGAGGGGTTGTGGCAGCCCCTGTGTTTAGAGAGATCGCCAGCAAGTCATTGCGCTATTTAAATGTTCCTTCTAGTAAAGAACGTGTCTTTATTCTTGATCGCGCCTAATGAAACAAATTTTATCGACAAAATGGTTTTTATTCTCGGAAAGGGATTTTTCCCTTGGAAAAGATATGTCTGAAAAAAACCTTAAAAAATTAATGACCGGAATTAAGGTTCTGGGTTCCCTTGGAGATCCAAATCGAGAGATCGAGCATATCGCTTTCGACTCCAGAAAAGTCCGTCAAGGCAGTCTTTTTGTTGCGATCCCGGGGCAAAAATACGATGGAAAAATTTTTATAAAGGAAGCTATTGAAAAAGGTGCGATCGCTATTCTGACGCAATCCCCTCTCAAAGTACTATCTTCCATTATTACAAAAAAAAATACTATTACGGCTTTCTGCGTAGAAGATGCAAGACAAGCCCTGTCAAAAATCAGTGCGAATTATTATGGTCAACCCTTTAAGGATTTGAGTCTCACAGGAATAACGGGAACCAATGGCAAGACAACCTTGACTTATATTCTTGAAGCTCTTTCTAAGGCTGATGGAAGGCATGCAGGTGTAATAGGAACCATTGATTGTCATTTTAGGAAAACAGTAATTCCCGCAACTGTAACAACACCGGAGTCTCTTGACTTAAACCGAAGCATTAGGCAAATGGTCGATGCAGGAGTCTCTGATTGCTTTCTCGAAGTGTCTTCCCACGCATTATCTCAAAAGCGTGTTTTCGAAATGGATTTTGACGCGGGTGTTTTCACGAATCTTAGTCGGGATCATCTGGATTTCCATAATGACATGAGCGAATACAAAAATGCGAAGGCAAAATTATTCAGGGAAAACCTTATTAAGACCTCGATCATAAACATAGATGATCCGGTGGGCAAAGAGTTCGCAGAAGAGTTCAAGGTGAATACTATTACAACCGGCATCAACGATGTGGCCGACTTTTCTGCGGAAAATATTTTTCTTGGAGAAACGCATAGTAAGTTTACCCTGAAAACACCTAGCGACTCTATAGATATAAGGACTAATCTTCTTGGCCGACATAATATTTACAATCTTCTTTCTGCCGCGGCTTGTGCTGTAAATCGAGGTATGTCGCTCGAAAAAATTCAAGATACCTTTAAAGAAATCCCACCTATCCCAGGAAGGTTCGAATCTATAAATAGTGGTCAGAACTTTTCTGTTCTTGTCGATTATGCACACACGCAAGATGCACTTTCTAAATCAATCATTGCATCTAAAGCTTTTACCGAAGGAAAAGTGATTGTCGTGTTTGGCTGCGGTGGAGACCGGGATAAAGGAAAAAGAAAAGAGATGGGTCGAGTTGCGATAGAAAATGCTGACTTTACTGTAATCACATCAGACAATCCTCGCACAGAAGACCCTGAAAAAATTATTAATGACATTGTTAAGGGCGCTCCCTCAACTGGATCATACGAAACTATAACAGACCGACGAGAAGCTATTGCTTACGCCATCAATCGGGCAAAAAAAAATGATCTTGTCTTGATTGCAGGTAAAGGCCATGAAGACTATCAAGTTTTAGGTATGACAAAAGTGCATTTTGATGACCGGGAAGTTGCTAGAGAATTTTTAAGGAATCGATCTCGTTGATAACAGGTAAAGCAAAAGATTGCCTGGAAATAGTGGGGGGGCAGTTGTTGCGAGGTAATAATGCAAAGATGTTTCGTGGAGTTTCTATAAACTCTCGAACCCTTCAAGAAGGAGAGTTATTTGTGTGTATTCAGGGCGAAAATTTTGATGGTCATGATTTCCAAAACGAAGCCATTAAAAAAGGTGCGGCAGGAATTATTCTTTCTGATCCCAAACATTTTTCTGAGGAGATGATTGAGAGGGAGAATGATCCTTTCGTTATACAGTCCAAAAATACTTTGCGAGCCCTGCAAAACCTGGCGACCTATCAAAGAACCAAATTCCCTTTACAAGTTGTTGCTATAACGGGAACTAATGGCAAATCCACAACCAAGGAAATGATCGCCGCAATCATTGAAACCAAATTTAAAACTTTAAAAACGCAGGGAAACTTTAACAATCATATTGGGCTTCCCCTGACTTTACTGACAAGAGGGTCTGAACATGAGGTAGGTGTTCTTGAAATGGGTATGAGTGCCGCCGGAGAAATTAAAAGACTCGCTGAAATTGCAAAACCTGATATTGGAGTGATTACAAATATTTCTGCCGGCCATCTCGATCAGCTAAAAACGGTCAAGGAGGTTCAAACTGCAAAAGGTGAGTTATTTAACTCTCTAGATGAAAAAGGTACGGCAATTGTAAATGCAGATGATCCTTTGGTTCTTGAGTTGGCGAATTCATTGCGGACAAAAAAAATTACCTTTGGAATAGACCGAGCAGCTGATGTGCAGGCAAAGGATATTCAAAACCTAGGAAGCAAGGGATTCGCATTTACGGCAAAAATTTTTAACCAGTCAGTCCCTATCAAACTTTCGCAAATTGGCTATTGCAATATTTATAACGCTCTGGCCGCCCTAGCTACCGGTCATTCTCTTGGCATATCTGGAACACATATGAGTAAGGGGCTAGAACAATACCATCAAATTCCTCAAAGAAATGAACAGATCTATTTTGAAGGAATAACCATAATCAACGATGCTTATAACGCTAATCCTCAATCTATGAGGGAAGCCTTGCGAACTCTATCGGAGATAAAAACTAAGGGGAAAAGGTTTTTCATTATAGGTGACATGCTGGAACTGGGTCCATTATCAGAAACCGCGCACCATAGTCTGGGAAAGGAAATATCCCTCTCCAATATAGATCATTTCGTGACGGTAGGTCCGCTAGCATCATTAGCGGCAGATAGTGCAAAAAAAAGTATTGGGCAACCGTTACAAATTGAGAAGTTCGCTACACACATGCAAGCTGTGGATTACTTGTTAGGAAAAGTTAAAAAAGGTGATTGCTTGTTAATCAAAGGTTCTCGTAGCGCTAGGATGGAAAAAGTAATTGAAGGATTTATACAAACTTAAAGAGCAAAAAAATGTTTTACCATTTGCTTTACCCGCTTAGCCCTGATTTCTCATTTTTAAATGTATTCAAATACATTACGTTTCGTTCAGCCTATTCCGGTATTACTGCACTGATCCTTAGCTTAATACTTGGAAACTATATGATTCAAATTTTACAAAAATTCCAAATTGGGGAAAAAATTCGTAGCGATGGCCCCGAACATCATACTTTGAAATCAGGAACGCCCACGATGGGTGGACTTCTAATAATGGTGACCTTTTTAGGGTCAACATTATTATGGGCAAACCTGGAAAACCGTTACATTTGGCTAATTGTTTTTTCGGTAATAGGTTTTGGTTTAATTGGGTTTCGAGATGACATTTTAAAACTTCGAAGAGGAAATGGTATCTCTGCAAAGGAAAAACTCTTACTACAAACCTTGATTAGCTTGGGAGTAGGTATTTACTTACTTTATTTTGATCCAGCACGATCCGAATACGCAACACGTTTATCTGTTCCCTTCTTTAAAGAATTTCAACCCGATCTGGGATTTCTATACCTTGTATTTATTGTTTTCATCCTAGTTGGAACCTCGAATGCAGTCAATTTGACTGATGGTCTTGATGGTCTTGCTATTGGCCCCATAATTATAGCAACGCTAACTTATACAGGAATTGTTTACATTTGCGGTCATGTAAAATTTGCGGAATACCTTCGCATCCAATACATAAAGGATGCCGGCGAAATAGCTGTTGCCAGCTCTGCTGTCCTTGGCGCAAGCCTTGGGTTTCTTTGGTACAACTCCTACCCTGCTCAAGTGTTTATGGGTGACGTTGGCTCCTTATCCCTCGGAGGACTAATAGGAACAATAGCAGTGATTAGTAAGCACGAGCTGCTTTTAATTCTTATAGGCGGGATTTTTGTTATTGAAGCATTATCAGTAATCATTCAAGTGTCTTATTTCAAGTATACGGGAGGAAAACGTTTTTTTAAGATGGCTCCCCTACACCATCACTTTGAAAAATTGGGTTGGTCAGAACCGAAAGTGATTGTTCGATTCTGGATTGTGGCTGTCGTTCTGGCAATGATTAGCTTGAGCACTTTAAAACTCAGGTAAGTATGGATTTAAAGAATAAAATTATTTCGGTTATTGGTTTAGGGAAAACAGGTATCGCTACTGCAAATTTTCTTAGCCTTCAAGGGGCAAGAGTTTCAATTATGGATAATAAATCTCAAGAGCAGTTATCTGGGTTAACAGAACAGCTTTTACCTGCTGTCGAAGTTATATATCAAAATTGTGCTCCACTTCCAAATTCTGAGATGATCGTGGTTAGTCCAGGTGTGAGCAAGGATGCGAACTTTCTACAAGAATCCTTTGAAAAAGGAACTGAAGTCATAAGTGAAATTGAACTTGCAAGTCGATTCAATAGTGCCTCACTCATCGGTATTACAGGGACAAATGGTAAATCAACCTGCACCAGTTTGATCGGCGAAATACTTAAAGAGGGAGGAAAAAATATCCAGGTAGGAGGAAACCTGGGTACCCCTTTCATTTCTCTATTGAAGGAAAAATCAGTCGAATATCGAATCCTGGAAATATCTAGCTTTCAAATGGAAACCACCCAAAGATTCCATCCTAAAGTGGCAATTATTCTTAATATCACACCTGATCATTTAGATAGGCATCAGAGCTTTGAGAAATATTCTGCAGTGAAAGAAAAAATTTTCGCCAATCAAACTGAAAACGATTTTCTTATTTTAAACCAAGATGATCGCATTACACGCGACTTAGGAAATAACTGCCCTGCAAAAAAAATCTACTTCAGTATGGAAAACCCTTTAGAGAGTGGAGTCTATATAAAAAGCGGAAAAATTATAGCTCGCCTCAATAATTATCAAGGAAAAGTATGTGACCTGAGCTCTCTATCGCGTGGATTACGTTGGCAGGCAGAAAATACTTTACCTGCCGTGGCGACAGCTCTACTTCTTAATATTTCTTTGGATACCATTCAAAAAGTTCTCAGCAGCTTTCGAGGATTAGAGCATCGATTGGAATGGGTATGCAATCAAGACGGTATTGATTTCATTAATGACTCGAAGGGAACCAATGTAGGTTCAGTATGTAAATCTTTAAATACTTTTGATCGCCCTATTATTCTTATTGCCGGGGGAAAAGATAAGAATATCGACTTTTCCGGATTAAAAAAAATTCTAAAAAAGAAAGTAAAGTACTTGATTCTCATTGGAGAAACAAAACAAAAGTTTAAAAGTATTTTGAACGGCAATTTTGACTATGAAGAATCTGATTCTCTAGTAGAAGCAGTCAGGATTGCAAAAATTAAAGCGAAAAAAGGTGATGTTGTGCTTCTTTCTCCTGCTTGTGCAAGCTTTGATATGTTTGAAGACTATATCGATCGCGGGAATCAATTTAAATCTATCGTGAAAAGACTGGAAGGATGATGTGCGTTGAACAAAACACGGCATACAACTTGCGATTCAATCCTATGCATTACCGTAGCTATTCTAGTTCTTATTGGGATTGTAATGGTGTTCAGTTCAAGCGCTGCATACACTGTAAGGGATCACAACGATTCTTATTACTTCCTAAAAAAGCAAGTCATATGGTGCGTTCTAGGGACAAGTCTACTTTTGCTCACAAAAAACCTAGACTACCACAAACTTCATCAATACACCTACCCAATCATGGTCTTCACATTCCTGTTATTAATCATAGTAACATTTCCCGAATTCAGCAAAAAAGTTGGTGGAGCACGTCGGTGGTTAACGTTAGGAGGGTTTTCATTCCAACCTTCAGAGCTTGCAAAATTTACACTCGTTCTTTTTATTGCCAAGTCTTTAGTAAAACGAGCGGACAAATTAAGAAATTTTGCTTATGGCTACTTACCCAATTTAATCGTATTAGGTTTTTTTTTCATCCCGATTTTATTTCAACCAGATTTTGGGACCGCTATGATCATTTTTACGGTCACATTGACAATGCTGTTTATCGCTGGGCTCAGGAAAAAATTTCTACTTCTTTCAATTCTGGCAATAGTTCCTTTTATAACCTTAGCGATTATGACTGCCGAGTATCGGACAAAAAGAATCTTGGCCTTTCTCAAGCCCTGGGAAGATCCATCTGGGATAGGGTTTCAAGTCATTCAATCTTTTTATGCTTTTGGAAGAGGTGGGTTTTGGGGGACCGGTTTGGGACAAAGCTCTCAAAAACTTTTTCGCCTCCCAGAAGCACACACGGATTTTATTTTTTCAGTAATAGGGGAAGAGTTGGGATTCATAGGAACCACAGCAATCGTTATTCTATTTTCAATTTTTATTTGGAGGGGTTTAATAACGGCCTACCGAGCCAAAGATCCTTTTGGAACTCATTTGGCAACAGGGCTGACTCTATTAATCGGTTTGCAAGCTTTTATAAATTTAGGAGTGGCTTCGGGCCTTCTTCCCACAAAAGGACTGACCCTACCTTTTATAAGTATGGGAGGATCTTCGATGCTGATAACGATGCTTTCAGTAGGTGTTTTACTAAATATTTCAAAGCAAGCTAAAAAACGTTGACGATGTATTAATGAAGAAACGAGTTGTTATAGCGGGTGGTGGGACTGGTGGCCACCTTTACCCAGGAATTGCTCTCGCCAGAGCACTTATAAGGAACGATATGGATATTGAAATTTCTTTTGTTGGAACCCAAAAAGGTCTGGAAGCAAAAGTATTACCTCAGGAAGGTTTCGATTTAAAAACTATTCTCTCGGCAGGCTTATTTGGCAAAAAGAAAATCGCGCGGTGGGTATCTTGGTGCAAATTGCCCATTAGCACTGCTCAGTCAATGAGTTTTTTAATAAGAAAACGTCCCGGCCTAGTAGTGGGAGTTGGTGGATATGCCTCGGGACCTCTAGTTCTTTCTGCATGGGTACTTCGAATTCCAATATTGAT
The DNA here is from genome assembly GCA_964471995.1 of uncultured Nitrospina sp. Classification (GTDB taxonomy): domain Bacteria; phylum Nitrospinota; class Nitrospinia; order Nitrospinales; family VA-1; genus UBA8687. Next base: position 8,703 of record CAYYIR010000010.1, read on the forward strand.
CCACGAGCAGAATTGTATTCCCGGTGTGACAAACAAATGGCTGGGTAAAATCGCGGACAAAATTGCTGTCTCCTTTAAAGATTCCGCAGCAATGTTTCCTAAGGAGAAAGTGGAAGTCACAGGAAACATGATCCGTGATGAATTTTCCAAACCAAAAGAAGATTTCCCTAAAATTGATGGTCCATTTAGGGTTTTGATTCTTGGTGGTAGTCAGGGTGCGCATTCAATAAATATGGCTATGGTCGAGGCTTTGCAATTACTTTCGCAACAAAAACAAGATTTGCATATTACCCACCAAACAGGTAAGGCAGATTTCGAAATGGTGAAAATGCAATACATGAGAAACAAGTTTTCTTCAGACGTTCGTCCTTTTATTGAGGATATAGAAGATCAGTATAGAAAAGCATCTTTAGTCATCTGTCGGGCTGGGGCAACTACTCTAGCAGAAGTTACCGCCTGCGGGAAAATGTCTATTTTGGTTCCTTTTCCGCATGCGACACATAATCATCAGGTAAAAAACGCACGTATTCTTGAAGCCGCTAATGCAGGAGAAATAGTTTTGGATGAAGAATTATCCGGACCACGTATTGCAAAATCAATAATTCAGGCTATTGGAGAACCACAACGCTTAAAAATTATGGAAGAAAATAGCTACAAACTTGGAAATCGAGATGCAACTGAAAAAGTAAGGCTTCTTTGTATGGAATTACTGGAAGAAACATACAGCAAATCAGGTAGAACAAAAAAATTGCAAGGAAATTATATTTTGTCATGTTTTTAGGTAAAACCAAACGGATTCATTTTATTGGAATCGGAGGTTCGGGAATGAGTGGAATAGCTGAAGTATTAATTAACCAGAACTATGAAGTAAGTGGTTCCGATCAAGTTAAATCTTCAGTAACTGATCACTTGGAGTCTTTAGGGGCTGAAATTCATTTTAATCATAACCCCGAAAATGTTTTGGGCAAACACGTTGTAGTTGTTTCCAGTGCAATTAGAAATGACAACTCTGAGGTTAAAGCAGCGAAAAAGGAAATGACCCCAGTAATTCCTAGAGCTGAAATGCTGGCAGAACTTATGCGGATGAAGCATGGAATAGCCATTGCGGGAACGCACGGAAAAACCACAACCACATCTTTGGTTGGTACTGTTTTGGCCGGAGGACATTTGGACCCCACGGTAATCGTTGGGGGAAAACTAAAAAATATGGGAGGCCATGCAAAGTTGGGGCAAAGCAAATTCCTAGTGGCAGAAGCAGATGAAAGTGATGGGTCGTTTTTAAGACTTTCTCCTACTCTTTCGGTAGTGACTACGCTAGATGCGGAACATATGGACTATTACCAAACGATGCAAAATATGAAATCAGCTTTTCTAGAATTTTTAAATAAGGTTCCCTTTTATGGAAGTACAGTTTTATGCATGGATGACCCGAATCTTCAATCACTCCTTCCAAAAATTGAGAAAAGAACAATTACTTACGGACTTAAAACACAAGCTGATTATACAGCGCGGGAAATCTCCGTGAATGGTTTGAAAACAAATTTTACTGTTTTTTATCATGGGAAAAGGCTTGGAAGAATTTCATCTGGATCTCTAGGAAATCATAATATCAGTAATACACTGGCAGCCATTGCTGTTGGCATGGAATTAAATATTCAATTTTCTGCAATTGCTGATGCTTTAAAAAATTTTCCAGGCGTTCAAAGACGTTTTGAAATTCTTTATCAATCAAATTCTCTAGTCATAGTTGACGATTATGGCCATCACCCTACAGAAATCCTAGCAACCTTGGCAACCGCCAAAACGGTTTGGCCAGATCGAAAACTTGTAGTTGTTTTTCAACCTCACCGTTACTCCCGAACTCAGCATCTGCTAGAAAATTTTTATTCATCTTTCAATGACGCAGACAAATTAATTCTACTGGATATTTATGGTGCAGGCGAAAAGCCTATTGAAGGAATTAGCTCTCTGGAACTGGCAAAAGGAATTAGGGAGTTTGGACATAAGAACGTGGAGCATATCGAAAGTATTGAATCGTTGGTTCCACAATTAAAACTTTCTCTGCAACCTGGTGATGTTGTTTTAACACTGGGTGCAGGAAATATAGGGGAATTGGCACGTAAGTTTGCCGCTGAATTCCGTGATTGACAGCCCAAAAACAAAGAGGATTTTTATTTATGTTGAACGAAGCATGGAAGCGAAGATTAATAAATATTGCACATTCTGGATCAGGGAAGGAGTTTCATCTCAAAACCAGAATGGAGTTTCCGAAAACTGTTCTGGGACAAAAAATTTATCAGAGTAAAACTATGAGTCATACATTCCCCTGGTTGCATAAAATTAAAGGAAAGGTCCTGCAAGATGAAATACTTGCCGGTCATACCTCGATTCAAATTGGTGGCCCTGCAGATGTTTTAATTTTTCCGAAAGATATTCGAGATATTCAAACTATTTTAAAAAATAGAGGGAAAACACCCGTTTATATTTTGGGAGAGGGAACAAATTTACTGGCCAGTGACCGTGGAATAAGAGGAATCATTATTTCTTTAAAAGAATGTTTTAAAGAAATTAAACGGCCTCTATTCTTTAATAGAGAAGAAGGTACCAGACGCGCCGTAATTAAAGCAGGCGCAGGAGTTAAGATGTCTTACCTAGCAAAACATGCCGCTCGTTATTCTTTAACGGGAATTGAGCATCTAGTAGGCATACCTGGCTCTTTAGGGGGTGCGGTTATTATGAATGCTGGCGCGGAAGGAACAGAAATAGGTTCGGTGCTTAGAACCGTAACTCTTATTAACTGGGATGGGGAGATAGAAGTGTTGAAACAGGAAAACCTATCCTTTGAATATAGGAAAACTATTTTCCCCGACAAAGCGGGGATCATTATTGAAGCAGAAATAGAACTAGGAGAAGGTGACCGTTCAGAAATCATGACAACTATGGATCGTCATCTTTCAAGAAGGTCGCAAACGCAACCTCTAAAAATTCCCAACTCAGGCTCAATTTTTAAAAATCCAGAAGGGGATGCTGCAGGAAGAATTATTGAATCGATAGGGCTCAAAGGTTTTTCCATCGGAAATGCCGGCGTTTCTATAAGGCATGCAAACTTCATAGTAAATAAAGGCGGAGCAACAGCCAAAGATGTAACCAGATTGATCAAACATATACAAAAAGAAGTAAAAGAAAAAACTGGCGTCGACTTGCAAACAGAGATTGTGATTGTCGGAGATTAAATTTGGAGGAATTATTATTTGAAGGTCCGCGCAAGGGTACCCCCTCCTTCCTTTGCTTCCGGCTCTTTTGGCCAAGAGTCGGAGCGGACCTATTATATTAAAATAGAAATTTTTTTTGGAAAATCTTGAAGAAAAAAAAATTGGTGTCCTAATGGGTGGCTTATCAACAGAGCGGGAAGTATCTATTTCGACCGGAAACTCGGTTTGCGAGGCCATGACCAGAATGAGACTAAGTGTTTCTCCTATTCATGTAGATCGAAATATAGTCGACAACTTACATGGGATTGACTTGGCTTTTAATGCCTTACATGGAACTTATGGTGAAGATGGTTCCATTCAAGGCTTGTTGGAATATTTAAATATACCTTATACCGGATCAGGGGTAGTTGGTAGTGCTTTAGCTTATGACAAATTAAAAACCAAAGAGATTTTAAAATTCCATCAAATACCAACAGCTGATTACGAAGTTTTTTATAGAAGCCAAAAAAAGACAATTCAGCGAAGTTTGGAATTACCGGTTGTGGTCAAACCAACCAACCAGGGATCCAGTTTTGGCGTGAGCATTGTCCATAAAGAAAATCAATGGGAACCTGCATTAGAAAATGCGTTTCAATATTCCAAAGAAATTATTATAGAGAAATTTATTAAAGGAAAGCTCTTAGCGATAGGAATGAATGGTGAAAAACCCATGCCAATTGTCCATATTAAACCTAAATCCGGATTTTATGATTATGAAGCTAAATACACATCCGGAAAAACCGAATATCTTTGCCCTGCAAATTTAACTAAAAATGATATTGACAATTGTAATGATGTTTCTAAGAAGGTTTTCAATGTATTGCGCGGACGCGGATTGCCTAGAGTAGATATTATTCTTGCTGATGATGGAACACCATTTGTATTAGAAATGAATACTATCCCGGGAATGACCCCTACAAGTCTTTTGCCAATGGCCGCACTAGAAATGGGAATAGATTTCGATCAGCTTGTCATTGAAATTTTAAAAACAGCACAATTAGATTATGGGGAATCCGAATGAGTTTTGCACTAGCAAGACAAAAAGGATCTGTCACTAGATGGGACGATTTTCGTTCTCAAAGAAATAAAAGGAAAAAACGTGGCAGCATTTTAAGCAAGAATCTTTCCAGCAAACCAAAAATCGGTGTGTGGGTACGCACTCTTGCAGAACTAACTTCTAAACTATTTTTGGCAGGAGTAGTCGGCTATCTTCTTTTTGCGGGATACAATTTTTTACTTTCAAGCCCAAGGTTTCAAATCCAAAATATTTCTTTTAAAGGAAATCAGGTATTGAGCAATCCAGAAGTTTTGGAATGGGTGGGTTCATTAAAGGGTAAAAATTTATTCGCAATAGATTTGGCTGAATTAAACCAACGACTTTCAGAACACCCATGGGTTAAATCCTCATCTCTTCAAAGAAAGTTTCCTAAAAGCCTAGTTATTGAGATTACAGAAAGGGTTCCCTATGCAAGAGTCATGAAAGACCAAGTTTATCTAATGGATAACTTTGGTGTGATCTTATCACCTGAAAAGCCAGAATACAGGCACCTGCCTCTTATTATAATGGGGAAAAGCAAAGAAAAATTTTTATCAAATGAGAAAGCTTTGCATAGTCTCAAAATCATGCATTATTTTAATAAGCTTTCATTTTTTAAAAATAATCCTTTGGATGGGGCCGTAATGAAGGGGCACTCCAGAGTTTTATTTGTCACAAGGAATCAAGACCTTCAAATACAGATGTCAATGAATGAGCTAAATGAAGGATTTAAAAACTTCATGATTGTCCTTGATTCGCTAGATGAAAAAAACATAAAGGCTCAGATGATAGATTTATCATTCAAGGATCAGGTTATTATTAGGAAAAACTCTAAATCAGTTTCAACATTAGTTTTGACAAAGAGTCAAACCAACTAGAAGGGGATAGGACGCATGTCCAAAAAAAGTAACTACATTGTCGGGTTAGATATAGGGACCACCAAGATCTGTTGCATCATAGGAGAAGTAATCGATGATGAAAAAATAGATATTATTGGTCTTGGTCAATATCCATCAAGAGGCCTCCGAAAAGGAGTCGTGGTTAATATTGATAGTACTGTTGAGTCGATCAAAAATGCAGTTGAAGAAGCCGAACTCATGGCTGGGTGTGAAATAGACTCGGTATACGTGGGTATTGCAGGTGGACATATTAATAGTCTGAATAGCCATGGAAATATTGCAATAAAAGGCAAAGAGATAAGCGAAAAAGATATGGAGCGGGTGATTGAATCTGCTAAGGCTATAGCCATACCTCTAGATCGAGAGGTAATTCACGTTCTTCCTCAAGAATTTATTGTTGATGACCAAGATGGAATTAAAACTCCTCTAGGTATGGCAGGTACGCGCCTTGAAGCAAAAGTTCACATCGTTACAGCCGCCGTCACCTCAGCCATGAATATCGTTAAATGCGTCAACAAGGCAGGGCTTACTGTATCAAACATAGTACTCGAACAATTGGCTTCCAGCGAGTCTATTTTATCCCAAGACGAAAAAGAGTTGGGCGTTGCGATGATTGATATTGGAGGAGGAACTTCTGATCTTGCTATTTTCTATCAGGGTTCAATTAAACACACAGCTGTTTTAACCATCGCAGGTGCACAAATGACAAACGATATTGCTATAGGTCTTCGCACCCCCAATTCTGAAGCAGAAAAAATTAAGCACGCATTTGGTTGCGCATACACAAGTCTGATAGAAGAAAGTGAAAATATAGAAGTTCCCAGCGTTGGTGGAAGAGAACCTAGAGCAGTATCTAGACAAGTTTTAGGTGAAATAATTGAAGCTCGCACGAGGGAGATGTTTGAACTACTCGACCAAAAAATAAATGAATCTGGATACAGAGAGATTATTTCATCTGGCATCGTTTTAACAGGTGGAGCCTCGAGCATGCAGGGGATGGCTGAACTTGCTGAAGACGTATTTCAATCCCCAGTGCGCGTTGGCACACCTTTTGATCTTGGAGGATTGATAAATGTCGCAAGTAACCCAATGTATGCCACTTGCACTGGCTTGATCCAGTATGGTTTTAAAAGAAGAAAAACTGGCCCCGTGCGAGAACTTCAGGGGCGAAACTTATTTGATAAAATTTTTTCACGTATGAAAGATTGGGCAGACGAATTTTTTTAAAAAGTGGAGGACAATATGAGTTCAATAGAATTTGAATTTGAAAGTGAAAGTGATTATACAGCAACCATAAAGGTTGTTGGAGTGGGAGGCGGTGGCACAAATGCGGTTAATTCCATGGTTCGCGATAATATACGTGGAGTAGAGTTCATTATTGCAAATACAGATTTACAGTCTCTTGACAAATCTGAGTGTCCAGGAAAAATCCAGATAGGTGAGGAATTAACCCGTGGTTTGGGTGCTGGTTCCAATCCTGAGATAGGGAGAAATGCGGCAGAAGAAAGTGAGAGTATTATCCGCGATATGCTGGATGGAGCAGATATGGTGTTTATTACAGCTGGAATGGGTGGAGGAACTGGAACAGGTGCGGCACCGATTATTTCTCGAATCGCAAAAGAGACTGGAGCGCTAACTGTAGGAGTAGTCACAAAACCTTTCGAATTTGAAGGGAAAAGGAGAATGCGTCAGGCAGAAGAAGGAATTATGCAACTGAAAGAAGAGGTCGATACTCTGATCGTAATTCCCAATCAAAAACTTTTAAGCTTTGTAGGAGAGCAAACTTCCTTCACTTCTGCATTTTCCATGGTGGATGATATTCTCAAGCAAGCGGTTTCCAGTATTTCTGATTTAATCGTAACACCTGGTCTCGTCAATCTCGATTTTGCCGATGTAAAATTTACCATGGGTAATAAGGGAAAAGCGCTTATGGGAAGCGGAACCGCCTCAGGTGAAAATAGAGCGGTAGAAGCAGCACAAAAAGCCATTTCTAGTCCATTACTTGATGAAGCTACGGTTGATGGAGCAGGGGCTATTCTTATAAATATTACAGGTGGGGAAGACTTGACTCTAATGGAAATCAATGAGGCCTCCATGCTAATACAGAAAGATGCACACGATGAAGCCCATATTATTTTTGGTGCAGTGATAGACCATACAATGGAAGGTGAAATGCGTGTAACAGTGATCGCCACGGGTTTTGAAAATACAGCAACTTCACCTTTAGAACAAAGGGCGGTATTAAAAAAAGTCGTTGGAGGAAACCCCCATATGGAAAGTGATCCTATGGATTCATCTTACAAGCATCTTAAGTCTCTAGCATCTTCCATTAAAGAGGAAAATCAGGAGTCAGGAAATTTAGATGCAAACTTAGATATCCCAACATTTTTACGTAAGCACGCAGACTAATTAAAAATTTTCCAGTCGAATTGGCGGGGAAACCCGCCGTTTTATGATGTTAATGGTTTTAGCTGTTTAAATTCCAGTTATAGTCGAGGTAGGAAACTTTAATATCGGAGCGAGCCAAATCCTTTGCGGCGTCAGGTGAAACATATTTCCTGATAAATTTCAACACACCTCCCCTGCTTTCAAAGTCACTCTCAAACCATTTAAAAATGGAGGAAAGATAAACGTGTCCTCCCTTTTTATCGATTTTCATTCCTTTTTCGGAAGATTTTAGAAATTCTATTACCTGATCATTTAACTGCTTGTTCAAAGTTTCTACTTTGAAAGCCTCCAGCCTCAAATCAGGACAACTGACGGACGCACAAACAATAGCAACATGGATTCTTGGTTCATCCAGTTTTCTTAAAATTTCATGTTCAATTTCATCTAAAGTTCTCTCTTTCCCAGCCACTTGGCCTGCAGGTTTTTTCCAAACTGGGCTAAAAAAACCACCTATATCCTTAATGCTTTTTATAGGAAAGTGATCCACCACCATTTTGGCAGCAAAAATATTATAAGTATTGATCCAAAACACAAGTTTCTCATCCCGGGTTTTTAAAGAATCCAGCCGAACGGATCGCAACCTGGAAACCAGTTTTGAAAACTCAGAATCTTTTTTTAGACCCTCGTAATCAACAGCGTGGATTAAAATACCATCCACTTTTTTTGGGCTGACGTGTCTTTGGATCAAAGCATCCCAATCGGAAAAATCAAAAGCTGAAACTGGGGCAACCCCGGCCAAAAGAAGTATCAAGGAGATAGCTAAAATTTTGTTTTTTACCTTCATCCAATTACTAATTTTGAAATTGTTTTGCATATTTTCGGCCTCTTCATTAGTATCTTAAAAAATTCTTTACGAAAATCTAGTATCATTAAAAGAATTGTCTTACAAATAAAGCAGGTACTTTTTAAAAGTTTACTCGCACTTCAATAATATCATTTTAAATAATTTTCAACGTGAACAAAAATAAGAGCTTGAGTCCAGGCAATGCGAAAGATTTTTTATTTGTTTCGGATCTGGATGGGACACTCCTTCTTCCTGATGGAACTTTACCAAAAGAATACAAAGAGCGTCTAAACAGACTTATTGACGATGGTCTTCAATTTACAATAGCCACAGCCAGAAATTACGATTCTGCTCACCCCATTTTATATGGGCTCAATATTAATTATCCGGTGATTTTATTCAATGGGGTTTATTTGGCTGACTTTCATAGTGGTAACATAATAGAACACACTCAATTCATTGACAAAGAAGTTGTATACAGTATGTTGGAACTTACCAATATACATCAAATTGAACCCTTCATTTATACCTTTGGGGAAAACCATCAGGTTTACTACCGCAAGGTAAACAATGACGGATCCCTTGCCTACTTAAACAGCCTTGAGAAAAAGGGCAGGGTTAAACAAATCTCTGAATTTGTATTTCAAAATAATGAAAATGTTTCAGGTTTTTTATTGATCGGCACCAGGGAAAACCTGGAACCAATTTACAAAAGTCTGAAAGAAAAACATTTTGAACATCTCAATTTGTATTTTGCAGAAGATGTTTCAATGAAAGGCTATTTCTGGCTTCAATCCTTTCACCAACAAGCGACCAAGGGAAACATGGTTAAAAAACTGGTTAGTCGATTAAATTTCCCCTTGCAAAAAACCCTGGTTTTTGGAGATTATTTAAATGATTTGGATATGTTCCGGGTCGCCGGATATTCGGTGGCAATGGAAAATGCATTACCCGAGGTAAAGGAATCTGCCAATCAAATAATAGGTCGTAATAGTGAAGGTGCCGTAATGGATTTCCTTGAATCCATTTGGCGCAACATATAAAATTATAGATATTATAAAATATCCAATTTTTCTTAATAAAAAATGTCTGACCAACCTAAAGAACCTGAAAAAACAATTTACCAACGTGATAAAACTGCGAAGGGTCCTCAACCCGTTTCCGATGCTCCAAAAATTCCGGCAAAACCAAAACCAAAAATTAAAAAGGTTTTTGTCCCCAAAAAAACTACATTTACTACCGACAAACCCATGGAACACCGGGTTCGAAATATTCGGTTAACTTCTGAAGAATCTGCAAAAATGATTTGGGGTATTCTGATAGATTTTCAGAATGATTTAGGAAAAGAAGAAATGGAGGATCCGGATAAACCTTTCCACGATTGGGAAAAAGTCGAAAAGTTTTTTATTCGCCTTGCTAAAAAATATAGTATGTGTCAAAGCAAAAAACTAGGAGGAGATTTAGGCTGGGTCTACCGTGATATGACACTTCCCGAAAATATAATCACACCTGAACTTGTCCAAGAAATAATGAAACTGGAAAAATTTATAATCCCCGAGCCCATACAAAGCAAGCTAGGTTTTCATCTTCTGATGATTTGCGAAAGTCAAGTACACACGCCAAGAGAAAAACCACCTGAAAAAGAAAGTCGCCCTCTTTTTTAAGAAGTCCTCACGTATAGCTTCCCGTTCATTCTTTAGGTAGCAGTAAAAAAGTCTCGAATACTTTCAATAATGTATTCTTGCTGAAGTTGGGTAATTTCATGAGATATGGGGAGAGCCAATGTTTCATCAGCTGCTCTTTCAGATTCTGGGAAGTCTCCCTTTTTATAATTAAGAGAATGAAAACAGTCCTGAAAATGTAGTGGGAGAGGATAATAAATTTCGCAACCTATATTTTTTCCTTTTAAAAAAGAAAGCAATTCATCTCTACGGCTTCCTGCCCGAATGATATATTGATTATATACATGGCGCGGAAAAACTTCTGGCGGCAACTGGATAAATTGAGTCAAGGCATTCTGTTGAAACAATTGGTTATAGATTGATGCGTTTTTTCTCCGCTTTTGGGTCCAATCTTCTAGAAAGTTTAACTTGGCCTTCACAACGCCTGCTTGCAGGGCATCCAAACGAAAATTACCCCCTATCATTTTATGGTAATACTTCGGGCTGGAACCATGAACCCTGAGAATTTTAAGTTTTTCGTAAAGGTCTTCAGAAGAAGTTGTGACAACCCCTCCATCTCCAAAAGCTCCTAAATTCTTTGCAGGAAAGAAAGAAAAACAACCCATATCACCCAAAGAGCCGGCACGTTTGTTTTTGTATTCAGCACCAATAGACTGGGCTGAGTCTTCAATGACATACAGGTCATGTTTTTTTGCTATTGCGATAATCGGTTCCATATCTGCACACTGCCCATACAAATGCACGGGCATGATAGCTCGCGTTTTGGAAGTGATACATCTTTCAATATGCTCTGCTTTAATATTAAAAGTAACATCGTTGATATCTACAAATACCGGTATTGCTCCAGTTCTGACAATAGATCCTGCTGTGGCAAAAAATGTGTAGGGAGAAGTTATTACCTCGTCACCCTCTCCAATCCCCAATGCCATAAGGGATATAAGTAAGGCATCTGTTCCAGAAGAAACACCCACAGCATATTTGGCTTGGCAATACTCTGCGATCCTCTCTTCCATTTCCTCAACTTTGGAACCCAAAATAAATTTTCCGCTCCTTGTGGTATCAACCATTTCAGCTTCCACATCATTTAATATTTGATGATACGAAGCTGAAATATCAAGTAACTTTACTTCCTTTACAGGAGCAGGAGACTCATTTATTTTAGATTCCAACTGCTTGGCTGTTAATACGGAACCATCATTGCCTGAAAATTTTTCAGGATTAGTGGATACCACTGCATCTAATTGGCAAGAATGCACTAGGTTTAGTGCCAATGTTTCCTCGAATTTGTCACCTTGTAAAGCTTTCTCTAATTCACTAGCTGTCGGAGTGATCACGCTGAGGCTTCTCAAAAGATCTGAGACCTTCACCTTATCCGCGTTTTTTAAGGCTCGCAACAATACAGGAAGAGTTGTCGATGACACCCAACCTTTGCATTTTTCAGTCTTACAAAAATCCAGA
>CAYYIR010000011.1:0-9696 GCA_964471995.1 uncultured Nitrospina sp.
ACCTCTATGCCATCCTATTCAGACCTTGCTGACTGGGAAATATGGGTCTTGATCCATTATGTCAGGCAGTTTGGAAAATAAAATATGAACTAGTGTATGGTAAGTTTTTTATATTTTGAGCGTCGATTCTCTTCTTTTCCCCCTAGCTCCTTTTTCCTTTTTTCTTGATACTCTTCGAAATTACCTTCGAACCATCTCACTTTGCTTTCTCCCTCAAATACCAGAAGATGGGTACAAATTCTATCTAGGAAGAATCGATCATGGCTGATTACCAATGCACAGCCGTTGAAATCGAGGATTGCATTTTCAAGATTTCGCAAAGTGGTAACATCGAGATCATTAGTGGGTTCATCTAATAGAAGTACATTGCCACCTCGTCGCAATAACTTTGCAAGGTGGACTCGGTTGCGTTCACCGCCAGAAAGTTCTCCCACCTTTTTTTGTTGGTCGGGTCCTTTAAAGTTGAAGCGACCTACATAAGCACGTGAATTGATCGTCTTTCCGGCAACCTCAATATGCTCGGTTCCCCCTGTAATTTCCTCAAATACGGTGCTATCTGCATTAAGGTCATGTCGATGCTGATCAACGTAGGATAACTGTACGGTAGACCCGAGCTTCAAGGTTCCTGAATCCGGCTGCTCTTCCCCCGCTATTATTTTAAAGAGAGTTGTCTTTCCTGCGCCATTAGGACCAATTAAACCCACTACAGCTCCTCGTGGAATAGAAAAGCTGAGATCTTTGAAAATAGGATCGCTTCCATAACCTTTTTCTAATAACTCCACTTCAATAACCTGTTCCCCAAGTTGTGGGCCAGGTGCAATTTGTATTTCCAGGGTATTGTCTTCCATATCTACTTTACGGGAGGACAACTTTTCATACTCGTTAATTCTTCCCTTATTATGTTTGCGGCGCGCACCGGGAGTTTCTCGCAACCATTGTAATTCTTTGTCGAGTCGTTTTTGTAACGTAGAAGCGCTTTTTTCTCGCCTTCGTAAAATTTCTGTTTTTTGTTCCAGCCACGAAGAGTAGTTGCCTTCGAAGGGTTTTCCCTTACCGCTCTCAAGTTCAAGAATCCATTTGGTAATGTTATCCAGAAAATACCGATCATGCGTTGAGACAATAACGTTACCAGGATAACTGGAAAGTGCTTCCTCCAGCCATTGTACGGTTTCTGCATCGAGATGGTTGGTGGGTTCGTCGAGAAGAATCATATCGGGTTTTTGTAGCAGTAGTTTGCATAAGGCCACACGCCGAGCCTCTCCTCCCGAAAGGGTTCCAGCCTTTTGGTCATCAGCAGGCAAGACTAAGGCATCCATGGCGACCTCTACTTGGCGGTCGAGTTCCCAGCCATCGACGGCATCAATTTGATCTTGCAGCCGCCCCATTTTTTCCATAGCTTTTTCCATGTCCTCGTCTGACATGGGTTCAGCCATTTTAGCGCTTACTTCATTAAACTCCTCGATCATTTGTTTGATATCACCAAAAGCCTTCTCAACATTTTCTCGTACTGTTAATTCATCTTCCAACACAGGTTCCTGTGGGAGGAAACCGATGGTAGCCCCTTTAAGTGGGGCGGCCTGACCTTCAAATTCGTTGTCTTCCCCAGCCATAATTTTTAGCAGGGTTGATTTGCCTGACCCGTTTTCACCGACGATACCGATTTTTGCACCATGATAAAAACTCAGGTTGATTCCATTAAGAACCTCGTTGCGGCCATAACGTTTTATAAGGCTTTGCATCGTAAATATATATTCGCCTGCCATACTTCCTCTTGATTTAAGTTTAAAAAAGTTTGTGTTGAATCAACACGGTATTAACAATTATTCAAAAAACACTTTTATAACAAATTTTTTAATAAAAGGGGGAGGGCATTTTTTTATTTCGAAAGAGATTTTTTAAGTAGAGCAAAATCAAACCCGTTATCTAAAATGATTGATAAGCCAAATTTTTTAGTCAGCCATTCAAAAGTTTTGGAAGTATAAAAAGCAATATGGGTGGGGTCGCGCTGGTAATACCATGCTGAAAAGGATTTTTTGCTAGGCTTATTTTGTTCTAACGGGTAAAACCGGGTCATCACAGCGAGAAAACCTGATGGTGAGACACTATTTACAGCTTTTTTAATGTCGTCCATTGGATTTCTGAAATGTTCAAAGGTTTCTGTTGATATAACCAAATCGAAAGTTTTGTTGGTTGGAAAATTTGGAAAAAAATTAGGGTCATAAATTTCAGTTTCAATTTTTTCTTTTTCCAATAAGGTTTTTAAAACCGGTTCATATCCACATCCAAAATCTAAAGCAGTTTTTATTTTTGGGCAGTGATCTTTAATAAGGGAGATTTTATTCATAAACATAGCCACATAACCTTTGTTGTTGAGACTATTTTCATGTTCACGATATCTCTCAACTTCAGATTTTTGATTAAGATGAAACTTGTTAGGAACAAAAATCAATCCGCAATGGTCGCAAAGTTGGTATTGTCTGTTTTCTCCTGTTAAAAAAAAATTTGCTGTCTTATTACAGAGCGGACAATTCATGTTTTTAAAATAAATGAGGTGTAGATAAGTCTTTTCTTGTTTTTTCTTGATTCTCTAGGCCTGCTCTATATAATCACACAATCTGGTTTTCTCTAAGCTCATAAAAATATCGAATAAAAAATTTGTTCTTTTAAGGGATAAAATAATGGTTACATTTGTAAATGGTAATGGACTGCGTTCGGGTTACGTGATTAAGGTAAAGGGAGATTTGTATAGGGTTATGTCAGCTGAGCATCGTACACCCGGAAAAGGTAGAGCGTTTATGCAGGCTAAATTACGCAAGCTGAAGGATGGTACACAGACGGAAATCAAATTCCGGGCGGACGAAGGAGTCGAACGCGCCGAAATGGAGCAAGTGGATATGGAGTTTCTTTACGAAGATCCATCGGGCTATTGCTTTATGAACTGTGAAACTTATGAGCAGATTTTTTTGGATGAAAAAATAATTGGGGATGGGAAAAAGTTTATGTTACCCAATACCCGTATCATTGTGGAATTTTGTGACAATGAGGCAATCGGGGTGTCATTTCCCGAAATGGTTGAGTTAAAGGTAACAGATACAGAACCCGGGTTGAAGGGAGCCACTGCATCCGGCTCAGGAAAACCTGCAACTCTGGAAACAGGCTTAGTTGTTACCGTGCCCCAGTTTATTAAAATTGGTGAATCAGTAAAAGTTTCGACGACCTCTGGTGAATACCTAGAACGGGTTAAAACCTAAAATTAAATGCTTGTTTGATGCATGACCCCCCTTGATGTGGGTGTTTTCTTACCTTATTATTATTTGACTTAACCTTTGTATTTAATTAAAGTAAGTTGTTGAATTAATTAAATTTAATAATAAATGCCATTGCCCTCCTTTGAACCCAACCTTCTCGCAAAGAGATATAGAGCATGACTCCTGATCAACCCTTAGGCGTTGTAGAACTAGTAATGCAATCGAGCATAATGGCAAAAGGTGTGTTGTTAACCCTTTTGATTTTCTCTATTACCTCGTGGGCTATTATGTTGAATAAATTTTTTGTTTATCGATCTGCAAAAGAAGAGGACAATAGGTTTCTTGAGGTGTTTACAAAAACCGAAAACCTAACACAGATATATAATTTTGCCAAAAATTTGCGGTTAAGTCCTTTAGCTCGATTATTTTTAACCGGTTATCGCGAGTTATATTTATTTCAGGAAATGGCGAAGGAAGACAGGAAAAAAAGTAGGAAGAAGCCTTTATCGACTGGAGAAAAACTAACGGAGCGAGATATAAAAGGAATCAGTCTTGCTTTAAATAAATCTATCAATCGAGAAGTGGAACGATTTTCCAAGCGTCTGGAGTTTTTAGCGACAACGGGTAGTACAACCCCTTTTATCGGTTTGTTTGGCACTGTTTGGGGCATCATGCATTCTTTTCGATCTATTGGAGTTCAGGGTACTGCGAGCATTGGTGGTGTGGCACCTGGAATAGCAGAAGCTCTAATTGCTACAGCTGCTGGGTTGATTGCAGCTATCCCTGCAGTTATCTTTTTCAACTATCTAAATAATAAAGTTTTTGTTCTTACTTCCAGTATGGATGATTTTTGTCAGGATTTTATCTATTTAGCTGAAAAAAACTTTATGCCTTCAAATGAAAAAGATAGCTCACTTGACCTTGCGCCATGATGAGAGGATGAATAAAGCGAATTCACACTTGAAAAAAAGTAATGTTAAAACGACGACGACCTTTTCTAGCTGATATTAATGTAACTCCCTTTGTGGATGTCATGCTAGTGTTATTAGTAATTTTTATGATAACGGCTCCCTTGATGCAACATGGCATGGATGTCCAGTTACCTAAAGAATCAATCGCCCCTATCCCTATTAAAGATATTCCCACTATAACCGTCAAAAGTAACAAGAAAATTTTTTGGAAACAGGAAGAACTAGCTAATCTGATGGCTTTGACCCGAAAGGTCAAACAGTATATTGGGAAGGATAAAGATTCTAGTATTTATTTGCGTGCAGATAAAATGTTGGATTATGGATTTGTTATGCATGTCATGGCAACGGTTAAAGAGGCGGGCGTTGAGAATATTGGAATGGTGACCGAGCCTTAAAACCGATGAGAGTAGAGTTTCCTCAGTCCATAGATTTTAACCAGATGCTTGTTTTTTCTGTTTTTTTGCATTTGTTCATCCTCACGTTTGCTTTGTTTCTACCAAAGCCATCCCTCGAGCTAAAACCCATAGTTCCGGCTTTTATGGTCAACGTGGTCGAGATCTCTTCCGGAGAAAAAGCGCCAATTAAGCAAAGGCCCGCAAAAAACGAACAAGCAGTGATTAAAAAAAGTAGGCCATCTATCAAGAAAAGTAAGACGCTCTTAAAGCAAAACAAAAAAAGTTTGGTTGTAAAAAAAGCTGTTCAAAAACAATCAAAACCGAAAACAAATAAGATAATTAATGCTCTCAAAGATCTGGATAAAAAAACGGCTGCAGTGGCTCCATTACCTGCAAAAAAAATGTTTGAAGAACTCGATCAACTGGCAAAGCTAGAACAGTCTAAAAAACCTATTGCTAAGCCAAAAAATAAAAAAAATAATTTGGAGGAAACGTTTCGTGAACTGAAAAAATTGAAGGATAAAAAGATACAAATAGCAAAGAAAAAAGTTCCTAAACCTGTAATCAAAAATCTGCTGGAAGATTTTGATGATCTTAAAATGGAAGAGGTGGTTGAGGAAAAAAGGAAAGAAAAGCAGCAACCTGTGAAAAAAAACTTAGTGGAAGATATCGATAATTTGAAAATAGCAAAGGCTTTTGAGCAAAAGGAATTAGAAAAACAAAAACCTGTAATGAAAAATTTACTGGAAAATTTTGATGATTTAAAAATGGAAGAATTAGTTGAGCAGAAAAAAGTAGAAAAAAAACCTGATCCAGTAAAGAAAAAGATAGATGGAGAAAAAGCATCTGTTGTTGAGAAAAGAAACCTCTTAAATGAGCTTGAAAATTTAGCTAAATTAGATTCAACAAATAAAAAGGATGAAAAGGAATCGGTTGAAAAGGTTATTGCGGAAGAGAAAGTAAATAAAGTTTATGAGTCTGTTCTTAAAAAATTAGAATCGATTTCCGTAGCCTCTTCCAGAGTAGCGGTGGAAATTGCTGACCCTAAGTTAGATAAGTCTAAGTATCAAAGCAAGTTGAGGACTCTCCCAGACACCCCGCGAAAGACAGAGATACCAAGTGATGATAACTCATTTGTTTTTTCTGAAAGGGAAGGAACCCCAGATGCCGATGTTCAATCTCTCTATGCCTTATTGATTCGAGAAAAAATATATAAGAATTGGCGCGATCCTCTGGCAGAACAGCATAGTAAGGAGGCGATTATTTCGTTTCATATTTTCCCAAAGGGTAATATTGATAAACCATTTATTAAACAAAGCTCCGGAGTGGAAGTCTTGGACACCCTTGCTGTTCGTGCAGTTCTGGACTCGGTTCCGTTTCCACAATTTCCAAAAGAGCTAAAGAAATCCAATCTTTTACTGAGTATTTATTTTAAATATGTACCTAAAGACTAATAGAGGGGGATATATATTCCCCGGGTTATTAATTGCCCTTCTGTTTTCCTTTTGCGTTAAAGCTGAAGCTCAATCTGGTATGAGGTTGGATGTCAAAAAAGAAACTCAGAAAAAAGTTGTTTTAGCCATCACGGATTTTGTTTTTATAGGAGATGAATCTGATATTAAGGGGATCGGTAAAGAAGCAAAAGGAATTTTAAAAAAGGACTTAGTTCTTTCAGAGTTATTTTCTCTTTTAAGAAAACCTTTATATGAAGAATTAGAAAGGATGGAGAGATCTAATTCTAAAGTAGATTATAGAAGCTGGCGACAAGTTGGAGCTCAATGGATTATTAAAACTGAATATGAGATGTTGCCAAAAGGAAAAGGACAAATATTCACTTTTCGCCTATACGATGCAATCAATAAAAGATTTATGTTGGGTAAGCGTTATAAGGCTTCCCCAAAATTGCTTCGCAAGGTAGTTCACCGATTTGCCGATGAAGTAGTAATGCAATTGACAGGCAAGCGTGGCATTGCAGAAACACAGATAACCTTACTGACTCAGGATAAGAGTAGTAAAGAACTTTGGCTGATAGACTTTGATGGTTATAATTTACGTCAATTAACGAATGACAACTCTGTTAATTTAAGTCCTTCTTGGTCTCCGGATGGAAAGTGGATCGTTTACACCTCTTATGCTGCGCATAATCCAGATTTAATAATGATTGATACCTCCGGTGAAAAACGTCAAACTCTGAACCGTTTACCAGGTTTAAATGCGGCCCCAGCTTGGTCACCGGATATGCAAAAGATTGCTTTGGTATTGAGTAGAGACCAAAATTCAGAAATATACCTGCTAAAAAGAAATAGAAAGTTGTCGCGATTGACGCGACATTTTAATATTGATACTTCACCTACCTGGTCTCCTGACGGAAAGAAAATTGCGTTCACTTCAGATCGCTCAGGAACTGGATCCCCACAAATTTATATTATGGATTCTGAAAAAGGGGACAGCGGAAAAGTGACTCGAATTTCTTTTGGTTCTTCCTACAATGACAATCCGGCTTGGTCTCCAGATGGTGATAAGATTGCTTATACCTCACGGCAAGGCAGGAAATTCCAAATAAGCGTTTATGATTTGAATACACATAAAAGTCAGGTTGTAACTTCAAGTCTTGGAAGTTCAGAACAACCTAGTTGGTCTCCTGATGGCCGGTTTCTAGTATTTCGTAAAAGAACCAATAGCGGGTTTAATATTTTTATTCAGCGTCTGGGAAGTAAGGCAGTTCGTCAATTAACTTTTTCTGGGAAAAGCCATAGCCCCGCCTGGTCTCCTTATTCTAAATAGAAATAAAATTTAGAAAAAACATTGTCAGATAAAAAAGTTTTCGTTACCATGTAAATGACCAACCTCGATAATCTTAAATTAGTTCCTTTCAAATCTTGACAGGCTTTCAAATCAAAATCTTTAGGATTTAGCGGGTTATGAAATAACAATAAAATATCTATAAAATTTTATAAAAATTTTATATAATTATATGGTAATATTTATATACTTAATTTTTATAATATCAATAAAATCTGAAACTTAACTACTTTTGAATAAAAATTGTTAGATACGGGGATTTTGTTTATTTAAATTTTAATCTTAATCGGGGACAACTTTAGGCGAGGTTATTACATGAGTTTATTTAATTGGAAAATAGTATTTGCAGCATTATGCATAATGTTTCTATCCACGGCATGCTCGAAGAAGATCATGCCCCCTGAAATTGAAACTTCAAGTGGCGGAATAGAAGATTCTGATTTTACAGCATCCAACACAAGTCCGACGGAAGAAGAAACCGAAGAGAGCACCGTTGACGGTACTAGTGTTGCTGGGGAAATAGGTGGCTCGGGTGGTTCTTCTTCAGCTTCTGATTTTTTTAGCGAAGAGCCAATTATCGAAGGTCCCAGCGATAATGTTGGAGCAGCAGATGCGATTGCTGAAAATTCTTTTCCAGAAGGAACTGATGGGTCTAATATGGGCGGATTTGGCAAAGGCAGCAAAGCAAATATTGATAATGGATCGGACGGTTCTTTTTCTGCAGAAAACCCTTTCCTTGCTGAAAATAATGGGAATACTGGAGATGGTGGTATTGGCGGCAATGGCGGCAATGGCGGCAATGGCGGCAATGGCGGCAATGGCGGCAATGGCGGCAGTGGCGGCAGTGGTGGCATTAGCGGAGAGCAAGAAGGACGCTTGCTTCCTTATAAAGAAACTACGGAACTGCAGGATATCCATTTTAACTTTGATAAATACGATCTCGATAACAATGCCAAAAAAACTCTTCAGCAAAATGCTCAATTTCTCAAGAACAATCCCGGAATGAGAATAGAAATTCAAGGGCATTGTGATGAAAGAGGAACAAACAACTATAATATTGCCCTTGGCCAACGTCGTGCTCATTCTACCAAGAAGTTCTTGGTTGCCCAGGGAATCGATTCGAGTCGGGTAAATATAATAAGTTATGGTGAAGAAAAACCGTTTTGTTTTGATAGCAACGAGACCTGCTGGTTTCAAAACAGAAGGGCGCATTTTATGATAGCGAAATAAAGCTGCTTTCGGCGGTTTACAATAAAATCGTATATAATAAGGCCGTGGTGGGTTTGTTCCCTCCACGGTCTTTTTTTTTAGATTATCTTAATGTAGTAGAAAAAACAGAAATTTATGAGAATACTTAAAATATCAAATAGTTGTTTTTTATTATTATTGATCATGTTATTTCCTTTGAATGCCTCGGCGCAATTGATTGGTGTTGACGACAAAAAAATGAATTCCATTAGGAGGGATTTAAAAAAAATTAACACGCGCCTGATGGACCTTAAGACGGAGGAAATAAAAAACTTACAGAGTCAACTTGAGGATTTATTGCGACAAATTGAAGAAATAAAACAGACTATTCCTCAATTACAGGGTACCGTTGATGTGAATTTTAAAGAACAAACTCTTTCATTCGATACAGTCGATACCAAAATACAGGACTTGGACAATACATTGAAAAATGAAGTCAATGCAGTCCTGGAAAAAATAAATAAACAAAATCAAACCTTAGATAATTTTAAAAATGAGCAGAAAATATCGCTCAACAGTTTAAAGGATAAGCTGAGTCAAGATATGGAGCAGTTCGACAGTAAAAGTATAGAAAATTTTCAAAATTTTGCTTCAGTAAATAAAAGTGCGCTGGAAAAAGTAGTGCAAAGGTTGGAAGCTTTGGAGAATACAACAAAGAAAAGTTTTGATGATACCAAGGATACTTTAATATCCAGCGTTATACCCGCTATTGCCAAAGATAACGAGAATAATAAGACAACCATTCTCCAATACCTTTCTAGGTTAAGTGAAACCAACGAAAAAGCATTGGAGGTTTTAAAGCATAAAAATCAAAAGCTGATCGAAATTTTTGGAGAAAATATTAAGCGAGTCGAAGATACAAGGACTAAGCTAGATGCTATTGGTAAAAACCTGGCTACAAAGGTAGATGCTATTGACAAAAATCTAACAGCAGTTAAAGAACATACTACTGTAAACAACAATAACCAGAAGGTGGCAGACAAAAAAATGAATAAACTTGCTGCTGCCATCAAAGAGTTGCAAATTAATAAT
>CAYYIR010000011.1:9796-19669 GCA_964471995.1 uncultured Nitrospina sp.
AAAAAATGAATAAACTTGCTGCTGCCATCAAAGAGTTGCAAATTAATAATGCTGCCTCAAGCCAGGCACTTGGGGTTTTAAAGGATAACTTGGTCAAGGTGCAGGAGTTTGAGAAGTTAGCGGATATAAAAATCAATAAGCTAATAGAGAACTCTTCTCAATTGACCTTACAGGCAAATCACCTCGAAGAATCCGTGATTAAAGAATTGACGGAGTCCTCCAGAAAGGAAAATTCGAATCAGGATAAAATAGATTTAGCGAATGAAAAACTCTCGCGTTTAATAGAAATATTAAAAGTTATTGCGGCAGAGCAGGATAAGCTTGGTCAAGTGGTTAAAGTGCAGAGTGAACTAAACAAGGCTGCGGCAGAGCAGGATAAGCTTGGTCAAGTGGTTAAAGTGCAGAGTGAACTAAACAAGGCTCAAGTGGGGATAGTAAAAAATCAAGAAAGCATAAAAAAACAACTCTCTATTCTGCGCAAGCAAACCACTGTAAGTATTCAAAGAGGTGATGACATAAAGAAAACCTTGCGTAATATGAATAAGAAATAGTTTCCGGTGTTCACAAGGTTTAGAAAAATTAGGAATTGAAATGCTATCAGGTCTTTCCTTTTAAATTAGAACTCCATTTCCTTTCTCACAAAATTTACATTACAAAGGATTTATAGCTCCCTTGCTATATGGCTAAAACAAACACTATTTTTATTTGTCAGGAATGTGGTCATCAAGTTCCAAAGTGGTTAGGCAAATGTCCTGAATGTAATTCTTGGAACAGTTTTGCTGAAGAACGAAAAATTCAACCTGCTGGTTCTAAATCTCGTAATAAATCCGAATCTCCTGCTCCTTTTCCTATTACCCAGGTCCAGACTGATCCAGAGTATCGCTTAACGACTGGTATTGGTGAGTTTGATAGAGTTTTAGGTGGCGGCATGGTTGAAGGGTCCCTAATTCTAATTGGTGGAGAGCCGGGAATAGGAAAGTCTACCCTTACACTACAAAGTATGGGACACCTTGCAAAACTGGGTAAAAAAGTCCTATATGTTTCAGGAGAAGAGTCGGGCCCGCAAATTAAATTGAGAGCCGAACGGTTGAATGCTCTTTCTGAAAACCTTCTTATCTGTTCTGAAATTTGTGTTGAAGGTATTATTCAATGGATCGAAAAAACCCAACCAGAGGTTTTAGTGCTCGATTCGGTGCAAACCTTTTTTACACAAGATTTACAATCTGCGCCAGGAAGCATTGGTCAGGTTCGTGAAGTGGCTTTTAAAATATTTCAGGAGGTCAAGAGGAGAAACCTGCCTACACTTTTGATAGGGCATATTAATAAAGATGGCGCGATAGCGGGTCCCAAATCCTTGGAGCATATCGTAGACACGGTGGTATACTTCGAAGGGGAACAGGGGCACGTTTATCGGGCTCTGAGGGCCATAAAAAACAGGTTTGGTCCCACTCCTGAAATCGGTGTGTTTCAAATGACGCAGACAGGTTTGACTCCTGTTGAAAATCCTTCAGAGTGGTTTTTGGCAGAACGGCCAGAAGATTCTGCAGGATCAGCGATTGTTGCTACCTTAGAAGGTAGTCGTACTTTACTAGTAGAAGTACAGGCTCTGGTTAGTACCTCATCCTCAATTGGAATGCCTAGACGCATGGCAACAGGCTTTGATCACAATCGCATGTCTCTTTTAATTGCGATTATGGAAAAAAGGCTGGGAATGAATCTTCAAGGAGAAGATATTTTTGTAAACCTTGCGGGTGGTATAAAAATAACTGAACCGGCCTTGGATCTAGGAGTAGCGGCAGCCATTGCGAGTAGTTTTCAAAACCGGCCTATTGACCCTGAAATGGTCTTATTGGGAGAAGTAGGATTAACGGGGGAAGTACGCACCGTTATGCAGCTTGATGCACGTTTAATTGAAGCTCAAAGGTTAGGCTTCAAACGATGCATTGTGCCGCAATCAGCAAAAAAGACAAAGAATTTACCAGCCGATGGAATAGATGTCTCTTTTGTTAAAAATCTGTCTGAAGTTTTTGAACAAATTTTTTAGTAGGATTTTCCAATGAGTGTTTGCGCTATTGTACCTGCAGGAGGTCTTGGAACTCGTATGGGTGGGACGGTTCCAAAACAATTTCAAAATTTGAATGGTAAACCGATCCTATATTACACACTGAAAGCCTTACAAGATTCTGGATTAATTTCTGAATTGGTTCTGGTGGTACCAAAAAAAGAATATGACAATGCCTGTGATCAATGGTTGGGAAAACCAGCAATAGTTAAAAAAGTGGTTGTCGGTGGCCTGAAAAGGCAAGACTCTGTCTATAATGGATTTTGTGAGGTTTCAAAAAAATCAGAAATTGTGTTGGTGCACGATGGAGTTCGTCCTTTTTTGTCGAATAAAATGATTCGGGAAACCATTAATGCTGCAAGAGAGTATGGAGCAGCGATAACAGCGATTCCAGTACACGACACTATTAAGAGGGTGGATGCTTCCGGTCTGGTGTCAGAAACGATGGAACGAGAAAATCTATGGAGAGTGCAAACCCCACAAGCCTTTCAATATAAGATTTTAAAGGAGGCTTTCAAAAAAGCCAATTCAGAAAATTTTTATGGCACCGATGAGGGTACTTTGATAGAACATTTTGGGGCGCCTATAAAAGTGATAGAGGGTTCGGAAAAAAATATAAAAATCACTAGGCCCGAAGATCTAGAATTGAGTGAAACCTATATTTCCAGAACCTAAGAATTTTGTAGTTTAATATTGCTTCTTTTAAGAATCCAAAAAACATCTAATTTTAAAATCAACCCAAAAAATCCATTTTAGTTAGGAGAATTGTAATGTTACAACCTGGAACAGATGCACCTGAGTTTTCAGTCAACGACCATAATGGTAATGCCGTTCAATTAAAAGATTATCGAGGTAAAAAAATTGTTCTCTGGTTTTATCCCAAAGCAGATACACCAGGGTGCACAATGGAAGGACAAGGTTTCCGCGATGATTTTAAAACTTTTGAGGATAAAGGTATTCAAATTTTTGGTGTCAGTCTGGATAATGAAAGTGATAACAAGACATTTGCGGAAAAATTTTCTTTTCCCTATCCATTACTTTGTGACGTAAATAGGGAGATTGCATTGGCTTATCACGCTGTAAAAAATAAAGATGATCAATACGCATCCAGAATCAGCTATGTAATCGATGAAGAAGGGAAAATTATAGAGAGCATTGAAAATGTTGACACTAAAAACCATTCGAAGGACTTGTGTTCCCGACATTAAAATAAAAATTTATTAAGCGTTAAATTGTAATGGAGCGACTCATGGCTTATAAAGATTCCTTGATTCCAGGACCTCTTGATGATGGGAAACAAAAAGAGAAAAAGCATATTCTTAGTGAACGGATTTCTCCAGTTGATTTCGATAATATTAAT
Source organism: uncultured Nitrospina sp. (assembly GCA_964471995.1). GTDB lineage: Bacteria > Nitrospinota > Nitrospinia > Nitrospinales > VA-1 > UBA8687. The sequence goes on from CAYYIR010000011.1 coordinate 13,219, forward strand.
GATGTTGGAGACCTAGTTGAATCTTTTCAGTCAGCTTCTATCCAGGCGCGCAACCTGGGTCAATGTGCACAGATTTTTGGAAAAATGTTGCAGGATAAAGAGCGTCCGACCATCATGTTAGGCTTGGCAGGTCCGCTGATTGCTGCGGGATTAAGAAAGGTGATCCGAGACATGGTCCATTACAATATGGTCGATGTTATTGTATCCACCGGGGCTGTTCTCTATCAGGATTATTATAATGCCCTTGGTGGAGGCCATTACTACGGGAGCCCTACAGCCGATGATACAAAACTTCGTGAATTATTCATCAACCGTATTTATGATACTTATGTCGATGAGGAACTTTTTTGTGAAGATGATACCTTAATCGGTAAGTTTGCCGATAAGCTGGAACCGAGAAATTACTCCAGCCGAGAATTTATTTCCCTTCTTTCAGAAACTATCGATGATGAAGAATCTATTTTAGTAATGGCCCGAAAGAATAATGTTCCAATTTTTTGTCCTGCTCTCAATGATTCAAGTATAGGAATTGGGTTAACCGAACATTATTACAATAGCCGTAGGGAAGGTCGCCAACCCATTACGATAGATTCCATTCGTGACAACTATGAACTTACCCAGATCGTCGTTAAATCACCACGAACCTCCGGGTTTTATGTGGCCGGCGGTGTACCCAAAAATTATATAAACGATTCCATTGTAATGGCCTATATTTTTGGTGAGGATACCGGCGGACATAAATATGCCGTGCAAGTGACTACCGATTCTCCACATTGGGGTGGCCTGAGCGGAAGTACCTTGGGTGAAGCGCAATCTTGGGGCAAAATTAATAAAAAGGCGAACCACAGTATGGCATTTGTCGAACCCAGTGTTTCTTTGCCTTTGATTTATGGTCATGCATTTCAAAAAGGTTTGTATAAGGGAAGATCTAGATTAAAGTATGAATGGGAAGGGGATACTCTTAAAAAAATGATCGTTGAGAGTTAAACAGATTTTCTGAATTCAAAAACCCAAAAGATTCTTCAGGAGGTCTCGGGAGTACGCTTTCTCAAGACTCCTTATTTAAATCAAGAAAGAATCCTGCCTTGTAAATTTGTGATATTGTCTCCAATTTGTCCTCCAATAAATTATATTAACGAAAAAAAGTTGGTCGCAGCATCGAGGGAAATTGCTTTGTCCGCATAGGTCATTTTTTAAATGAATTTTTATTGAGTAGATTTATTACTTTAACATTTGCAGCTGGGAACGGGAATTGCTCCAGTTCCCCTGGATTCACCCATTTCCATTCATCACAAGCAGAAGGGGAAAGAGTTCCAGAATGAATGTGACAATTAAATACGTTGAGGGTGACTCGAAAGCGGGTATAACTATGCCGGTGGGTCATAATCTTTTTACCAATACGAACCCTCAACCCAAGTTCTTCTTTGATTTCTCTTCTAAGACACTCTTTTTCTGTTTCGCCAGATTCAACTTTACCTCCGGGAAACTCCCAAAGACCTCCCAGTAGACCTCCTGCTTTACGCTTTTGAATGTAAACGCGACCTTTATTAAAAATAACTGCTGCGCTTACTTGTATAGAAGAGATTTTAGAAACCGTTTTCTTAGGGGGAAATTGATGCTGCCTTTCTTTTTCCTTTGCTCGGCAAAAGCTTTTTATAGGGCAACACTCGCAGGAGGGGTTCTTGGGAAGACAGATTGTCGCTCCCAGTTCCATAAAAGCTTGATTGAAATCCCCGCAACCTTTTTCAGGAAGCAAGGTTTCCATAGTACTCCATAATTTGTTTTCTGATTTTTTATGGGCCCCATTTTCCCGCAACAAAAACAATCGCGATAACACCCGTTTAACATTTCCATCGAGTACAGGAACTTTTTTGTTATATGCAATACTTAAAACAGCCCCTGCAGTATAGCGCCCTACACCTGGAAGTTTTTGAATCTCTTCTAATGAGTCAGGAACTTGTCCAGCATAGTCGTTCTGAATTTGAATGGCAGAATTCCTCAGGTTTCGAGCACGTGAATAATATCCCAAGCCTTCCCAATGTTTTAAAACATTTGATTCATTGGCGGCAGCCAACTTTTTAACGGTTGGATAGGACTTAATCCACCTTTTATAATAAGGAATAACGGTTTTAACTTGTGTTTGTTGCAGCATAAATTCTGAAACAAGAATTCTATAAGGATCGCTGCTTTTGCGCCAGGGCATATCGCGTTTTACTTTTTGGTACCAATTTAATAGGCGAGATTGTAAGGTTTTGACCCTATTTGGTTGAATCATCGTGGGAGACAAAATCTATTCCCAATAAAGTTTAAAAATTAAACAGGAATAGCTTGATGTTGTTGAGGGCTCTCGTATCGCACCGAAGGTTACAACCTGTGAGTCGGATAAACACACAAGGCAACCCTGTGTAGGAGGACTCTCCCTGAACGTTCACATATATTTCATTAACTTTTAGCATTTTGTATTCGTAGTTATAAGGCAAGTCTGCTTTAGACTATTAATTTCATGTGTGTGGAATTTGTTTTCCAGATAGGTGATTATAAAAGTGAAATCCTATTATTTAAACAAAAAAGTACCTGCCTTCGCTTTTATATGCCCAAGCGGTTGGTGAGGATACGAGTTCCCATTCGCGCTTTGGCTGTGAAGTCGGACCATGATCTTAGTTTGGTCACCTGCTTCATCAAATAGGTAGGGCTCCGATAGAATCGGGCATGGCATTCATCTTGGAGGTCACGTAATTCTTCTTCGCTAAAATCCTTATTCCAGAATTTAATTTTGAAATCGGCACTCGGGTTTTCTGCGAATTCTTGCCAATAATCTTCCGGAACGATTCCCTCTTGTAGCATTTGATAATAAAGTTCGACTTTTGGGTAAGGAGTACAGATTGAAAATTGCGCGTAATCAGGTTTTAACTTTTTAGCAAAATCTACGGTTTCAAACATTTCTTCTTTGGTTTCATGAGGGATACCTATCATCATGTAAGCAAAAAAGCCTACCCCGGCATCACGTGTCATTTTACAGGCACGTTCTATTTTTTCGGGGGTCTGCCCCTTTTGCAGGTATTTTAGATGTTTGGGGCTGGCCGATTCGATTCCGTAGTGTATCCGATAACAGCCTGCTTTTTTTAGTGCTGCAATAACTTCTTTATTAATAGTATCGACACGTGCGGAGATTTTGAAATGAATTTTTATGTTGCGTTTGATTATAAGATCGCAAATTTCTAGAATATTTTTTTTGTCGATGGTAATAGTGTCGTCTACAAAAAACAAATCGTCCACTCCCATCTCTACGAGTTGTTCAATTTCATTTACCACACTTTCCGGACTTCGGACGCGGAACTTGGTTTTGCGAATATCACAAAACGAGCAAGCCGCCGGGCAACCGCGTGTCGCTTGAATCGTGAAAAATTGTCTACCCTCGCCGATTATATGTTTGTAACTGCTAACATCGACCAGATGGCGTGCCGGGAAAGGAAGTTCGTTTAGGTCAAGCAATTCTGTTTCGGCAGGGTTGATATGCTCTTCACTGTTCTCTTTCCAACCAAGCCCCTTAATAGATTTTAAAGTATCGCCGCTTTCCAATGCTTGAATCAGGTGGAAAAAAATTTTTTCACCTTCACCAAAAACCACATAATCGATTTCAGGTTGATGCAATGTTTCTTTTGGGTATAGGTTTACATGGGGTCCACCTAAGCAAACCTTTAAGTGGGGATGATCCTTCTTTAAAATGCGAGCGGTGTGCAGGGCATCCAACAGGTTAAAGGTCATGATACTCATGGCGACCATATCCGGTTGAATCTCTTTCACACGCCGGGATAATTCCTCTTGCGAGACATTTTCTGGAGGGCAATCTATAAAGACTGGCCGATTACCCGTTTCGCGCTCATAATATGCTGCAACATATAGTAGCCCTAGCTTGGGATAATAGCCTTTACCACCTTCCAGTGCTTTTGGTACGGAAGACTCAAGGGAAATAGTTTCGGGTGGGACGAGGAATAAAATTTTCATGGGATTTAACTACTTTTTCCTTTAAAATCAGACTCTTATTTTACCACAAAATATTTCGAAAGGACGGTTTTGGGTGAAGCCTGTCGTCACGGTTACTAATTTATTTCCTGAAAAAGCGTTAGAAAAACTAAGTCCCTATTGTGACTTGAGAACCAATCAGACGGAAAAATCTCCCTCCGCTTCGGTATTGGCAAAAATCGCTTCCGAAAGCTTTGCCATGATTACCTACTTATCGGACAAAATTGATTCGGCCATTATAGATAAGGCCTCAAATTTAAAGCTTATTGCCAATTATGGGGCGGGATTCAATAATATTGATGTGAATTACGCTGCAAGAAAGAGAATCTGGGTTACAAATACTCCCGGTGTATTGCATGAGACAACTGCAGACCTCACCTGGTCAATGATCTTAGGAGTGGCACGAAATATTGTGCCGGCAGATCGGTTTACCCGCGAAAATCAGTTCAAAGGATGGTCAGCGAATATGTATCTGGGGGGAGATATACATGGAAAAACTCTGGGAGTGATAGGTTGCGGCGAGATAGGCGCTGCAGTGGCAAGAAGGGCAGCTGGGTTCAATATGAAAGTTCTCTATTTCAACCGGAACCGCATGGCAGTGGAAAAAGAAAAGGAACTTAATGCAGAATTTGTAGGGTTGAAAGAATTACTACAGCAATCCGATTTTGTCACAGTTCATGTGCCACTGACAGATCAAACAAATTCTATGATTGGTCGTGACCAATTACGAATAATGAAACCTACTGCTTATTTTATTCACACAGCGCGTGGAAAAGTGGTCGATGATCAGGCTTTAGTTGAAGTTTTAAAAGAAAAAAGGATTGCAGGAGCTGCTTTAGATGTTTATGAAAACGAACCAAAATTAACAAGGGGCATGACGGAATTGCAAAACCTAATTTTGTTACCTCATATTGGCAGTGCTAGCTATGCGACTAGAAATAAAATGGCTGATCTGGTTATAGATAACGTTCTGGATGTTTTACGGGGTAAATCTCCACGCTGTATTGTTCCATCATGGGGTAAGTAAAAATTAGACATTAAATCTAAAGTGCATGATGTCTCCATCTTGAACAATGTATTCTTTACCTTCGACTCTAAGTTTTCCCGCCTCTTTTATACCTGCTTCGGTTTTGTATTTTTCTAGGTCTTCGAGACAATACACTTCTGCGCGGATAAAACCTTTTTCAAAGTCTGAATGTATTGCTCCTGCGGCCTGCGGAGCTTTTGAGTTTTTGGGAATCGTCCAAGCCCGAGTTTCTTTTTCTCCTGCTGTAAAGTAGGTGGATAATTCGAGTAATCCGTAGCCGGTGGCTATCATCCGATCGAGTCCTGTTTTTGTGAGTCCCATTTCCTGCATGAACATTTGCTGTTCTTCCGGGTCATCCATTTCCATTATTTCGCTTTCAATTTTCCCAGCAAGGGCTACGACTGCTGAGCCATCTTGCTCGGCAATTTCTTTTACTTTTAGTACCAGATCACTTTCTATATCTCCCGGGTCCATCATATTGCAGATATAAAGAACTGGTTTTGCGCTTAAAAGGGTCAGGCTCTTCACAAATTTTTGTGCTTCATCTGAAAGACCGGTGACAGCTCTGACAGGAAGACCCTCGTTAATTATATGAATCAGTTTTTTGATCACTTCCATTTGCGTGCGTGCCTCTTTGTCTCCAGATTTGGCAAGTTTTTCTATTTTAGTTTTTCGTCGTTCTAAGCTTTCCATGTCGGCAATCATGAGTTCGGTATTTATGGTATCAATATCTGATGCAGGGTCGATGGTATTACTGATATGCGGGACATTTCCATCTTCAAAACAGCGAACTACATGTGCAATGGCATCCACTTCACGAATGTGGCCGAGAAACTTATTTCCCAAACCTTCGCCCTTAGAAGCGCCTTTAATTAACCCTGCGATGTCGACGAATTCCATAGTAGTAGGGACGATTTTTTTAGTTTCTATATGCGAAGTAATGATTTCAAGCCTTTTGTCAGGAACGTTTACGATGCCACTATTAGGTTCAATAGTGGTAAAAGCGTAATTACCTGCTTGAGCTTTGGTCCGTGTCAATGCGCCAAACAGTGTTGATTTTCCCGCATTAGGAAGGCCAACTAGGCCACAGGTGAATCCCATAAAAAGTTATCTTTCTATATACTAGGGTGATGTTTCCCGGAAGGGTTTAAGAAAAAACAGCAACAAGAATACCAGAAAAGCATAAGCGGCGATAATTTTAAAAAACTCTTGCGGTGATACAAAACTATACAAGGTAAGAAAACATACTGCTCCAATACTTCCATAGGCTCCTGCCAAGCCTGCCATTTTACCTGTTAAATCTTTATGTATTAAAGGGACCGCTGCGAAACAAGCACCATTGCCTGCTTTAAAAAAGATTGAGCCGATTAGAGAAAGTGCAATTGCACTGGAAAGTTGCCA
>CAYYIR010000012.1:0-19548 GCA_964471995.1 uncultured Nitrospina sp.
AGCTAAATTTCTGGAGGAAAAAATGAAGTCAGAAGGATCTGAGAATGAGGCAACATTGTGGGATAAGCAGTTTAAGGAGGATGTCAAATCGGGCAGATTTTTTTGGCTTACCAATAAATCGGTTATAGATTTTGAGAGGGGTAATTTTAAAAATTTTTGGCTGCTTTATGAAAAGCTTTCAAAAGATGTACAGAAATTGGCAGACGAGACTTTTTCTCTTCTTAAGCAAGATCCAAAAACGACATCAATACAGATTGCGACGGTTGGCCGATATTGGTCTGTCAAAATTGGAGAAAAACATCGTGCCTTGGGAGTAGAAGTTGGTGATGAAGGATTGTTGTGGTGTTGGATTGGTTCTTATGCGGATTATGAAAGTTTTTGTTCAAAACTTAGCCAGTCGAGCCAAAAGAAAAAATAGATAAAGAATTATTCCCTCATATCCATTCTGGAATAGAAAATTCTGTAATTCTCTACCTAAAGATAGCTCATCAAATCACACATCAATTGCGTTAGCGGCTTTAATCATTGAAAGTCTCGAGGATTCCAACAAATATTTTTTAAAAATGCAGTAAAACTTAATATTTCTTTTTTAAGGCTAATGGTACACTTAAAGTAAAAGGAGCTACTTAAAATTTAATTTAAAAAAGCTAGGATGAAAATTTTTAGCGGGATGTTGATTGTTCTTTGTTTTGTAAGCTGCACGTCATACAACAATATAGAGGATTTTAAAGAACGAAAAGATTCGAATCGAATTACTTTTGAGAATAATAAGCTGGATTGTCAGGAACATTCCAATCTGCTGGCTGCAAAGGCAGAAGGAAGCAAGCGTGCCGGTGAAATTCTGATTGATAAAAGGCGTTATTTTCTCGGTTGTATGAAGAGAAAAGGTTGGATTTCAAAAGTATCAAAGTAGCCCATTAAAAATTATTTTAATAAATGCTTTATAAAAGAAAACAGGTTTACTGGATTGATAGTTATATCGGTGGAAAGCGCCTTAAAATTTGTACAGGAATCAAGGATAAAGCTAAAGCCCAGAAATTCCTATTAAATTTAATCAAAGAAAGTATGATAAAAAAAAGATTACAAGAACCAACCATACCTAGTTGAATAAAACCACCCCTTGGCTATTTTTTTGGATCGACGCCCTCAATATTGTTTTCCTTGGTTTTTGTCCTTCATCCTTCTCAATTCTTAGCGAACGCTGAAAAAAGAATTATCCGTATTGATATAAGCAGGACTTAATGCGTTGATAACTATAATAGTATTGTTTGAAGGCTGCTCTTATTTGCTCTTGCCCATACACAACAACACGCATACAATACGTTTATTCTTTTGCTAAAAATAGATTTATATTAAAATTTTAATTACTAATGAAAAATACAACCTCATTTTTTTTATATAGGATTGTAACTCTCCCTCCATTAGCCAGTCTTTTAACATTTCTATGCTTAGAGTATGGTTTTACTTTAGCCTTAGATGGAATTGATATGATATTTTTTGGAGGCTTATTTTTCGTTTTTGCAATTAGTATAAGTACCGCGAATACCAGGCGTTTTCAGGCTATTGAAGAACTTGCAAACTTATGGGCGTTGGCAATGAGTTTTTGGCAAACAGGAAAAAGACACCTGAATGAAGAAGATAGAAGTAAATTGCAGCATGAATTGAGGGAGTTTTTTGAAAGATTAAGGTATCTTTTTCATGTTGATGTAGTTGGTGAGGAGGCACAAAAAAAACTTGCCGATGTAGATAAATTTTTTAATGAAATAAGTCTGATTATTGAAAAATTTAGAACAACAAAAAAAATAAGTGCTCCAGAGATTGCCTGTATTTTAGGTTGGTTTGAAGAAATGTATTCAAGTTTTGAAAAATTGCTGGCAATTAAAGAGAATAGAACTCCAAGGACTTTAAGAATTTTTCTGGACTGGGCTTTGGTAACGGGTGTTTTAATTTTAACTCCTCAATTTGCCACACTAGGTTACTATGGGATTATATCTTCCTTTTTAATTATGGCCTTTCTCCTTATATTGATAAAGGTTCAGAAGGTGCTTGAGTACCCGTTTGGTAAAAATATGGATCATATAGATTTGAGAATGAGGGACAAGACATTAAAAAGAATAATATAAGCTAGGGCCATGAAGTAATATTAAAGCTGTGTATGGTTTCAGATTGATATTACCCCATGGTTTTTTTTGATGGTCTGGGTATAAGAACTATAAAAGAATCCCACTAGACTATATCGAAAATCAATTTATTTGAATCATCATGGATTGTTGATTCGCTAAACCCGACTAGTTTATTAATTGACTTTACCTATTGATCTGAATAAATTAAGACTCCGTATTTCAGAGTTTAACAGCTATTTTCTTACATAAATTAAACATAGATTATAAATGACAATTTGGGATAGAAGTAAAGTCGCTGAATCCAAAAATAATCTTGAAGGGGCTGAGCTCAAGGGGCTAGATCTTTCAAGGTTAGACTTGAATAAGGCCAATCTTATTTCGGCTATTTTGGTAAGTGCCAATTTGCAGGGCATATCTTTGATTGGTGCCAATTTGTTTTCAGTGAAAGCCATGCGTGCTGACTTTTCTGGAGCCAATTTATCTGGAACAAACTTTCTGAAAGCTAATCTGACAAATGCAAATTTCACAAAATCAAACCTTAACGATGCTGATTTGACGGGTGCTAATCTTTTTAATGCCGATTTGGAAAAAACAGATTTGATACGCGCAAAGCTTATTGAAGCCAATCTTCTTGGAGCTAATCTTTCAGGAGCAGATTTTAGTGAAGCTAAACTCACGGGAAGATATCAACGAGAAGGTTACTTCAGTCGTGGAGCCAACCTTTCTAAGGGAAAGTTGATTGGCACCAATATGCGAGGAGCAGATGCCTCCGGGACGGAAATGATGGAGACGGATTGCACGAATGTTGATTTTACGAATGCTAACTTAAGTGAGGCTAATTTTAAACATGCTTTCTTGAATTCTGCTTGCTTTATAAATGCAAAATTGGGGGATGCGGATTTCCGTGGCGCACGTTTTGTAGATTGTGATTTTTCTGGTGCAGAACTTATTGAAACCAAACTCCAAGGAGTTGACTTAAGTTCTGTTAAAAACATTTCAGCGGAAGAACTTCAATCTGCCTTTATTGATAACGAAACTGTAGTTCCTGATTATATTTATGTCAATTGGACTTCCGAAGATACTTATGAGTGTAGAAGAGTAAGCTGAAATTTCTGAAACCTTATTTTTATTGTTTCCGAATAATTCAAATATTTAGTTAATTTATCTTTTAAAAAATATGAGTAAATACCCGAAAGCTAAATATTGTATTGGTCAATTGATACAGCACAAGCTATTCGATTATCGGGGTATCATTCTTAGTGTTGACCTTGAGTTTAAGTCAACTGATGAATGGTATGAGGCGGTTGCTAAAAGTCGTCCCCCAAAAGATGAGCCTTGGTACCATGTACTGGTTCACCAAAAAGGTCATCAAACCTATGTTGCAGAACAGAATTTGCAGCCGGATCCTGCCATTCACAATTAGGAATTTTATGATTAAAACTGTACGAGAATTCAAGATATGGCGAGCCCAGTTTTGTTATTCATCCAAAGGCAAAAGAGCTATGGATCAAATGAAAAGACTTACCCAGGGGGAAAATGAGTTTCCCTATGGCAACCTGGAAAGCTCTGTGCTTCAAGCTTGCTTTCAGGCGTCAAAGTTTGAGGTGAATAAAAATGAATTAGATTCGCGAAGAAGGATAGCAGGGATGCAATTTTCAGTTTCAAGTATAAAAAAAATTGGAAAACGAAAACCCTCTCATATTGCCAGAAACAGTATGATTTTGTACCTCTCTACCTTTTTCAGGTTTTATACCTCTGATGAATCTACCTACGAATTTGTTGGTAAAAAGATACCTGCTTTTGGTAAGGATCAACCTGATATCGTTGCTGATTTTGTAAATGCTGTATTTAAAAAAGAAGCAATTAGTGGGGCCTCGATAAAAAAAATTGCTCAGCGCTTGAATAATGAGGGAATACGCCTCGCTCATTGGAAATATTCCGAATAGACTTGCCAATTATGGAATTGGAAAGGATTTATCGTATTATCCGAATTTTTGCGTTTGGTATGATCTTTCTTTCCTTTAGTTGGGCAATTTTTAAAAGCTCAACCCCTTCAGCAAGACGGCCTTCTTTTGCTAAAGCTGTTGGTCTTTATGCAGATGGAAAATTCCATAAGGCACTTTTGTATTATGAAACGGCTATACAAGAAGACCCAAACTTTATTCATGCTAAAAGGGGAAGAGCTAGAACTCTTATGCAGTTAGGAAGAGATTCAGAAGCTCTAAAGGCTTTTAACGAAGTATTAAAGTTGGATGCAAACTCTGCAGTTTCCTTTGCCAATCGAGCGATCCTGGAAGATCGGATGGGCTTTTATAAGAGGGCTATTAAAGATTATGACAGAGCCATCAAAATGGATCCAAAATTGGGAGAGGAAATAGATTGGTTAACGCGCCTTATACAGAATCGTAAGGAAGGCATCCAAACCCTATCTGAGCGCTTTGAAGTTCTTCGGGATAAGATAGGAAAAAATGAAACTCTACCTTAAGAAAAAATTTTAACCAAAGACCAAGCCTTAATTGGTATCGCTTTAGCCTATAATTAATTAAAAAGACGGTTTATTACTTACCGCAATTATAATGGCTAAATCCAATCATCAATGTCGAATTGTGCTTTGCATTCAGGACTTCGCATATCCATAAATAAATCAGCTTGGTCAAAATTTATATTAAAGCTTGGAATGGTTTCGCATTGCAAACCTGCGCCTTTAATTTTATTTTGGTATTTATTCATTTCTTCGTGATTTCCAAATTCCAATACAACTGTAAAACCAGTTGAAGCGTTAAATTTTATTATCTTTCTTTCATTATCCATTTTGTATCCAGAAAAATACGATTTAATAAAATAAGATTGTACGATCATAATCATACTCTTTATAATTAGCGTAAAATATAAAATTGTTCGATTTAAGAAAAAATTAAAAATATCCTATTTAGTGAGGAGAAATATCGGTGAAGTTGTTTCGTGCATTCTCAATAATTAAATCTTCACGACTTTTATCGGGGCAGAATCCGGAGAATTTTGTAAAAGTTGATTGGGTTTGTTATTTGCGGGATGAGCCTCTAGTTCCTTTTCAAAGTTTGATTAAAAATTATCTAAGATTGCCGGAAACTGGCAAAAAGAAATTATGGATTGAACGTAGAGCTAACTATCTTTTATCTTCTAACGAGGTTAAAGAGCTAAAGGAGTATGTTGAAAAAAAATATTTTTCCTCGGTCGAAGTTGAGCTTGTTAGCTTACCGATATTGGTTGAAAATTTGGTTAAATTTAATGAAAAGGATATTACGGGTACAATTATTTTGCGCGACCGAAATGAACCATTTCCATTGAGTGTTAATATCGTAGGTATGGTTTCCGGCCATCGAGATCTCGTCAATGTTCGCACAGTTGAAGATTTGCTTGGGGAAATAGATCGAAGAAAAGAATTATAATTATTGCTATGTACGATTTTGTTTTAAAGCATGACATTCAAATTCTGTTTCGGACTTCCATTCAATTTTCAGATAATCAGGTAAAAGAGTATTTTTGTCAATTATAGCCGAATTAATTTGTTCGGTGGTTAAGCCAGTCGCGTATCTAAGGTTGGCACCCTTTAAATCGGCCATTTTTAGATTGGAGTTTTTAAGAACAGACCTGCTTAGGTTTGCTGCCTGTAAACCAGCTCCCTCAAAATCGGTTCCCTCCATTCGAGCCCCTGAAAGATCAGCGCCTTCTAATTTAGCACCACAGTATTTAGATTCCTGCATTTGAGATTGTGCGCCCTTGATGTTTTGTAAGTTGGCTCCACTAAAATCGGAATTCTTCATCCAAGACTTAAACATTGAGCATTGGCGTAAGTTGGACTTGGTCAGATTGGCATTGCTTAAATTTGCACCCCTTAAATCTGCGGCTCTAGCATAAAGTTGACGCATGTTAGCACCATTTAAATTTGCTTTGTTCAAGTCCGCAGAGTTTAAATTAGCTTCTTCAAGATTAGCTTCAGTAAGGTTTGCTTTTGAAAGCTCCGCATCCCCTAAAAAAATTTTTTTCATATTTGCCCTGTGCAGATTAGCACCTCCTAGAAGAGCTCCTTTTAAATCAGCGCCTACAAGGTCAGCACCTTTAAGATCTGCATTCTGGAGATATTTTTTGGAGGACTCCAGTTTTTCTTTGAGGGATAGCGGTTCTTCGGACATTACATATTCTTGAGCTGATAAAACCTAAAAGTCAATGCCATTAAAAAAATAACTGATGCTGAAATTGCTATGGATAACCCTGGAATTATTAAAGCAAGCGAAACTGGAATAGATTCCAAAAACCACAAAAATAGTTTTTGCATTCCAATCCATGATTCAGGGCTAATTATCCATTGGTATAACATTGTATTTTCAAATATAAAATTAAATGTTTCTAGTAAAAAATATTCGGTCCAAACTCCGGTTTGTAGCCACAATAATGATTGATAGCTTAATAGACCGATTCCTGCCAACAAAATTATTACACCGAATAGGCCAGCCGTAATATTCATCCCAGCGAAAAAGAAATCTGCTGCTGAGAGTTTTGAAGCGGTGGTGCGAATTTCTTTCCAGACTAATACCACCCCTTTATTGAAAATTACTTTTGCTGCCTGAATAAATCCTGTAAAAAAAATTTGAGCAGTTGCAATGTACTGTAAAAGTCGACTAATCCACTCATCATAATTAAACTGAGCTTGTTGTTTGCTCTCAAAATTCATAATTCCTCCTGAACTCATTTTGGAAGGGTTCAAAAAAAGTATTAAGAATATATTAGCGATCAGTTTATCTCTCTTTTTAAAATTAATCAAACTATACGAGTCAAGTTGTTTTGTTTGAGGCATGCTATGTGCTAGGTTGAATTTGTAATAGAAAATCTTTTTGCTTATAGGATGATTGGTATTCTGATTTCTCAATAGATTGAAATAGGATATTTAAAAATGATAAAAATTTTGGTTTTAGGTGCTGGAGCAGTGGGCCTGGGATTATCTAGTTTTCTTCTTCAATCGGGTTGTTCAGTTACAATTGTTGGGAGAAAGGATACAGTTAATTTGCTAAGAGACAGAGGATTAAATAGGATTGGAATATTTGGAGAATTCTATTCACCTCCAGAGTCTTTTGAAACATATTTTAACCTGGATGACGTGTCTTCTGATTACTATAATTTTATTCTGGTTTGTACCAAATCTTTTGATACCGAGACTGCGGGTCGACAATTGGAGCAATTTTGGAAATTTGGTTGTGCAAAAGTTGTCCTTTGCCAAAATGGTTGGGGAAATGCAGAGAAAATTTCAAAAATCTTAACGGAAAGTAATATTTATAGTGCTAGGGTGATAACAGGATTCATTCGACCTGAACTAAATATAGTGGATGTAACAGTTCATGCTCAACCAGTTCACTTAGGCTCGCTTTTTGTTAAGGAATTAAAAGATCTTACTCCACTTGCGCATGCTATTAAGGAGGGTGGGCTGCCCTGCACAGTTACACAGGAAATCGCAAAAGATCTTTGGGCCAAAATGCTCTATAACTGCCCCCTCAATGCAATTGGGGCTATTTTAGAAGTTCCTTATGGTTCCCTTGGTGAAAACGAGAGTACTCGAAAAATTATGGAGGGCATTGTCGAAGAAGTATTTTTAGTGATGCAGGCTCTTAATTATGATACGCATTGGAGGAATTCACAGGAATATCTTGATGAATTTTATGGTAAATTTTTGCCCAATACTTATGGACATGAATCTTCTATGCTGCAAGACCTGCGTGCTGGAAAAATAACAGAAATCGAGGCCATCAATGGAGTTATAGTAGCAGAAGGGATAAGAATGAATATTAAGACTCCTTTCAACTTTTTAATATATAACTTAATTCGTTTTTTACAGGATAAATAGTATCCTTTAACGGCCAATTTTACGAAGCTGATATTTTTCTACAGCTTGGTTATGTTCATTAAGAGTCGATGAAAATTGATGACTACCATCGCGGCGTGATACGAAATATAAGTTTGAAGTGTTCGCGGGGTACAGCGCTGCAATAATAGACTTGAGGCCGGGACTTGAAATAGGCCCTGGTGGCAGTCCTTTATATCGATAGGTGTTATAAGGAGAGTCAATTTTTAAATGCCGTTTTTTAATATTCCCGTCAAAGTTTTCTATTGCATAAATTACCGTAGGATCGGTTTGTAAGAGCATATTTTTTTTCAATCGATTATGGAAAACCGATGAGATTTGTTTGCGCTCGGAATCTTTTCCTGTTTCCTTTTCGATCAAAGATGCAAGAGTTATAATTTCGTGATAAGAAAAACCCATTTCACTAGCGCGATTTAAAAACTTTTTGTTCAAGGCCCGTTCTTGGAAAGTATCTACCATTATTTTCACGATTGATTTCTCATTGGTAAACTTTCCAAAATGATAGGTTTCTGGAAAAAGGTAGCCTTCTAGGGAAATTTTGGCTATTCCTTTTAATAGTTCGATATTTTTAGTTTGTTTTATAAACATTTCTTTATCAGCGAGACCGTTTTTTTCCAATATATCTCCTATTTCTATTATTCGGTAACCCTCGGGAATGGTAACAGGGTGTAAAATTGTTTTGCCCGAAGTAATTCGCTGTAAAATTTCCATCGGTAGCATAGAAGGTGAAATGTTATATTCACCCACCATGATGAGTTTCTGTTTTTCTTGTAGCAAAGCAATAGCTTGGAAAGCGCTGGAACTGCGAATTAGCCCTTGATGGGAAAGCTCTTTTGAAACCTTGTTCAATGTCATGCCATGTTTTATTTCAAATGTTTGCAGTTGGTTGTTGTTACTTACTGGACGGGAGGCTTGAAAATAAAATAGACCTAAGATGATCCATATAATTACTAATAAACCCCAGAAACCTGAGATAAGGGCGGTACGCATATCTATTTAATGGGTGGGTTACTATTTAATTGCTTGTGTCAACCGTTCTAAGAATTGATTATTTTCTTCTTTCGTTCCAATTGTAACACGCAAGCAGTTTTTTAGCATCGGGTGTGTTCCTAAATTTCTTATCAAAATTCCGTATTCCATTAGTTTTTTAAATATCTTTTCTCCATTATTCATAGCCTGGAATAAAATAAAATTTGCATCAGAAGGAAAGGTAGAAATCGACTCCATTTTTGATAATTCTTTAAGTAGTCGAGTTCTTTCAAGTTTGATGGAATCAATCTGATTTTGTACCAAAGAAAAATTATTCAGCAACTCCTCTGCAGCAATTTGTGAAATCGAATTCGAATTGTAAGGCATCCTAATTTTATTAATTTCATCTGCTAATGTGCTGGGAAATATTCCATAACCGACTCTAAGTCCTGCCAGACCAATTTTTGACAAACTTCTTAATATCACTAGATTATTATGGTCTTTCATCTGTTCTAGAAAGGTTAACCCTGAAAAATCATAATAGGCCTCATCGAGGACAACTATTCCCTGGAAATTTTCTACAAGCTCCTGAATTGCTGTTCTTGAAAAACAATTTCCAGTTGGGTTGTTGGGATAACTTATGAATACAATGCGGGCCTGGCTTGCAACTAAGCGTTTTAATAATAACTCTGCTTCAAAATCCCATTTATTATTTAGAGGATAGGTTTCGACGTTTAGTCCCATCCCTTCTGCAATAATAGCGTACATGGCAAAGGTAGGTCCCGGAAATGCGATGGTATCGCCTGCATTGCAAAAGACCTGCATCAGGTTCTGAATCAATTCATCTGATCCATTCCCAATAACAATTTGGTTTGGATGGACCTTAATACGAGCGGAAATGACAGTTTTTAATTTTTTACAATCTGGATCGGGATATCGATTTAAGTCGAGACTTTCAAGACGCTCTAAAATTCTTTTAGTCAGCTCGGGCGAAGGGGGGTATGGATTTTCATTTGCGTGAAGTTTTATACCTTCTTTTACAGTTTCAACCTGATAGGCCTTAAGATTTTTAACTTTTTCACAGATTAGATCTATGAGGTTGATTTGAGACATTTTTTAATCCAGTAATTCTTTGATGTCTTCTGAAGTAGGGATATATCTAAAAACCTTTAGCTTTTCAGCGCGGATAATGGCAAGGATGGACTCCGCCGTCTGTTCCACTTCATAATTTGTGATTACATAATCAAACTTTTTATAACTTTTTATTTCTTCTTTTCCAGTTTTAATACGCCTTTCGATACTTTCTTTGGTGTCAGTCCCTCTATTTTTTAGGCGTTTGGTCATTTCTTCTACGGAAGGAGGAAGGATCAGGATAAAAACACCTTCAAAATCCATTTTACGAAGTGCCTCAACCCCCTGGATATCTAATTCTAATAAAATATCGAATCCTTTTTCCTGAGTTTTTTCAATGGATTCAAAGGAAGTTCCATAATAATCTGTATGAACTTTAGCCCACTCCAGAAAATCATTTTTATTGATTTTAGCTTCAAAATCTTCTTTAGAGATGAAGTGGTAATCTACGCCCTCCAATTCTCTTGGGCGGGGTTTTCTAGTTGTATGTGAAGCAACTATATTAAGGTTAGGGAGCTTTTTTTTTAAAAGTTTACAGGTTTCTGTTTTACCTGTTCCAGAAGGGGCAGAAATTATAATTGGGAAGCCTTTCCGAAAGAAAGAAATTGAATAATGTCGTTCTGGTTCCATTTTCTAAACACTCTTTGTGTATTGTTATAACTCGTTTTTTAAAAAATTTATTCTATGTTTTGTACTTGTTCTCTGATTTTTTCAAGATCGCTTTTTATTTCAATGACCCGTTTAGAAATTATGATATCACTGGATTTTGATCCTGTGGTATTGATTTCCCTGTTAATTTCTTGAGTGACAAACTCTAGTTTTCTACCGATGGGTTCATTTTTATTTAAAAAACTTCTAAATTGGTTTATGTGACTTTTTAACCGCGTCATTTCTTCGGTAATATCGGACCGGTCTGCCAAAAGAGCTGTTTCCTGAGCCAACCGTGTTTCATCTAGCTCAATGCCATCAGTTATATTTTTAATTCTTTCTTTTAGTTTGTCCTGATATTCTGCTACGACTTGTGGATGACGCGATTTTATATCTGTTAAATGATTTTCTATAGAGTCGATTTGCTGACCTAGGTCTTTTTGTAAGTTTTTTCCTTCCTCTTCTCTCATTGTTTGTAGAGACTTCAAAGCTTCCTTAGTTATGTTAAGGATCAAGTCTTTTTTGGCAGGGTCCATAGTCACGGGCTCGATTTTTATTATTTCTCTTAATCCGATAACAGACTTTAAATCGACTTCTCCAATTAGGCCTAACGAGTTTTGAAGTTGTTTTAATGCATCTAAATATTGTTTTGCAAGCAGAAGGTTAGGTTTGATTTCCCACTCACCCGGACTATCATTAGAGGAAACAAGACTGATAGTAAGACTGATAGAACCTCGTGAACAGTGAGATTTAATAAGTTTTTTTAATGGTTGCTCTAGGTCTGAATAAGCTTTTGGAAGTCGGGTGTTGATTTCGATAAACCGGTTATTGACTGAACGAATTTCTGCCTGGTAAGTATAGTCGTTCTCCTGACATTCGGCCCGGCCAAACCCGGTCATGCTAATGAGCATTAATTCTTAAGCCTTTTCGATGGTCAATTTATAATGGTCCTTTTCTTCAACGAGAGAGACAACCTTATGGCCATCGTTCTTAATACTCTTTGGCACATTTTCAGAGGGTTCTCCACTATCCAGCAATACTTCCAGTATGCTTCCTGGAGTCATTGTTTCTAGTTTAATTTTTGTTTTGACATAATTGAATGGGCATTTTACCCCCAAAAGATCGATAGATGCTTTACTTCCAGAATTTGTCACTACTTTATCCTTTGGGTCGTCACCTCCTACCCGTATTCTAAGGGATTTGTCAGTTTGCATTTTTTCCTGAACAGCTTTGCATTCATTTACCAATAAGCCTGCATCACTTAACCAGGCTTGTGCAGTTTTTTCATCCGAGGCTTCTGTGATTCCTTCAAATTGATCTATAAGTTTGGCAAATTTTGCGGAAACAATTTCCATATCGATGACAAGAGATTGAAATTTTTTCAAACATTCCCAATCATCGTTAAAATCCATCCCTTCGGTCACCAATAAGGCTCGAGCCGATGCAATAACACTGCGTTGCGCATGTTGACAGGCCTCTTTAAGAGATTTTTTCTCGAAGGCCAGTTTGCCTTGAAAATGAGCGCGTTCTGCTTCTATAATTCGATCTGTAATCATATCGGTTACGGCCCCCGCACATTCTCCTTGTCCACGATCTTCCAGACTAAATTTCTCTGTCGAACCATAATCAATATAGGATTCAGGTGACTGCTCGATATCCGGTAGGGATTTGAGTGGATCCAGCAATTCGCGGAAATACCCTTTACCCATCCTGTCAAAATATTCTCCAAAAGTTTCTTCACCTTGTTTATTATTTTTATAATCATTGATGGAGCTTTTCATCGCTTCGGGTGCATTTTTGGCAGGTATTTTGATTACGGATGTTCCAAATACAACTTTATCTTCTGAAATTCTGCCTCCCAATAAAACTTCATAATGGGGAGTTAGAATACCATTTAATTTTTTAGCGCCGCCATGGAAACCAATGGATGCGATATGGTGTTGGCCGCAGGAGTTAGGACAGCCACTTGCCTTGATGTTGATATGATCCATATCCTTTGAGGTTTCAAAACCGTTTTCCATTTCTTTATGCAAGGTATCAACCAAGCCACGCGATGCGGTAATGCCAAGATTACAAGTTTCAGAACCCGGGCAACAAGTGATATCGCGGATTTGTTCTGTGCCGGCTTTATGGAGACCAATTTTTTTG
This sequence comes from uncultured Nitrospina sp., assembly GCA_964471995.1. Classification (GTDB taxonomy): domain Bacteria; phylum Nitrospinota; class Nitrospinia; order Nitrospinales; family VA-1; genus UBA8687. The sequence continues at coordinate 12,913 of CAYYIR010000012.1, forward strand.
AGTTCATTAAACAGGTTGCCGAAAGCATCCTCTTTCACCCATGGAATCATTAGATTTTGGTTGACCGTAGCAACGAGTTTTGCTCCTGCAAAGTTTTCTGCCATATCCGCTAAGGCTCTTGCCTGTTGAATATTGAAATCACCCAAAATCAATTTAATTTGAACATTATGAAAGCCATCTTGTTTCTGAATTTCGATATTTCTACTCTTCCATAATTGAAACTCTGGATCTGCGCTGCAATCTGTTGTTTGATATTCATGTAACTTCGGTATTCCTTCTTCTTCTATTTCAATGGATTCATAAGTTTTATCCTTCAGAGCAGCAAACTCCTCATTGTAGAGTTCTTTTATTTTTTCAAGTCCCAGCTTGTCCAGTACAAATTTAAATCGGGCTTTATTACGATTTTTCTTATCTCCATATTTGTCAAAAACAGCTACCAAGGCTTCACACATCCTAAGCATTTGGTTTGCAGGAATAAAATCAGTTAAGGGTAAAGCCCCATGGGGGAAAGAACCCAGTCCACCACCGACCAAGGCCCGAAAACCACGAACCTCTTTTCCATTTTGGTTTTGAATCACGGCTTTTAAGCCAATATCATGTATGGGAGCTAAGCCACAGCCATTACAACCACCGAAACTGATTTTAAATTTTCTTGGTAAGTTTTGTGTTAAATCTTGACGCAAAAGGTACTTTGAAACGGCAAGAGCATAGGGGCTAACATCAAAAACTTCAGTGGAGCAGGTCCCCGCTTTGTGACAGGCTGTGACATTTCTTACGGTATTACCACAAGCTTCGCGGGTAGTGATACCTGCTTGAGCAAGATCCTCAAGTCCCTGAGGCACATCATTAATGTTCACATAATGCAATTGAATGTCTTGGCGGGTGGTGATGTGTAAAACTCCATGTGAATATTTTTCTGCAAAGTCTGTCATGCACCTTAGTTGTTCACTGGAAATCTTTCCGGCGGGCAACTTTGTCCTAACCATTTGTTCACCTTCCTGCCGTTGCCCATAGATTCCTTGCTGAAGGCGGAACCTTTTAAAGTCATCATCGCCAACTTCGCCACGATTAAGGCGTTCGACTTCTGCAGCAAAAGTATCGATTTCGCGTTTTACTTCTTCTGGAATATTTAATGATTTTGCATCCATTTTGTTCCTCAGTTCCGTTCTATAAATTATTAGGCATTTTCAAAAGAGGATTGTTTTTTCGAGGTTTTTCCCCGATCTACTTGCCTTAATTTAGTATTTGTTTTTTCCAATTTCAGCACTTACATTTATTAGAAATGCCAAAAGTATTTAAAAATTTGCTTATTTTATAATAAAACCACCATAAAAAACAGTAGAATACCCTGTTATCCGAAATTATTCTTTCATTTTGTTGGATGTTATATCTCGATAATTATTTGTTTTTAAACGGTTGTTAGAGGGTCCCGTGCCGGTTATTCTACTGCTTCAAATCAACTTTGGCTTGTTTGCAACGATTTTTCTGTTTTGCCTTGCCAGAAACTTCAACTTTAATATCATTCTTGTTGGACTCACTTATTTACTTCCCTTGATCCCATGGTGGTTGGATAGTGCCCATGCAGAACGTATGCTGATTGTTTCTTATAGCAATCTTATCTTTGGAATTATTGAAGTTGCTTTTTTTACACTTACAGAAAAGCCTGAAGATATAAAACTTAATAAAGCTTATCTTCAACAACTTTTTGGTCATGTTTTGCCAATTATTGGGGCACTTATCGGTATGTCTTTTGTTTCAAGAACCACATTGGTTCCAGTTGGAATGGCAGAATTATCTATTATTGTCATACTGTTCACCTTGGGTTCTACATTGAGAATATTATCCATTTCTCAACTTGGGGTTTTACGTTTTAAATTTAATATTGCCTTTCGTGAAAAACAAACACTAAAGACTGATCAATTACATGGATATATACGCCATCCTACATACACATCCATGATGCTGGTCGTCCTTTCCTATGCTGTGACTACTCACTCCTTGTATACAGGAACCATTGGGACTTTTATAGCCTGGTTTGGATTTCAGTATCGTATTCACTTCGAAGAGAAGGCACTTAGAGAACAATTTGGAGAAGCCTATGATAACTACCGAGAAAAGACTCCGATGTGGCTACCATTTTTTAAATGACAATAAACTTAATAGCTTTCAATATTAAATCGATAGAGTTTTTTTACTGAACGAAGTCGAGTGTGGAAAAATATAAGGTTAAAATTATTAGCAACGCAATATAGCTGTAACTACACAAGTAAAATAGAGCAGGATTAATTTTCAAATCTCCCATTTTCGGATTAGGATTTTGTATCATTTTTTTCACCCGAAAATAGTTTGCAAAGGAAACCAGAATTGCAAAAATATAGGGTTTGTAGTTAAACACTGCCATTAGACCTGCGCAAGGGATAGCCGCACATATAAAAGCAGGTAACTTTATCCAACTGTTACCCGTCACATCATCCAGAACATTTAACGCGGCCAAGTAACAGACAAGGTAGTACAGACCTGTCAAAACTATCCAAATCAAAAATGAGATTAAGGTTGTCCCACCGGGGATATCGTCTAAACCTAAGATCATATTTTTATAATTGTATTCGGCATATTAATAATGGTATGTGGGGGATGCTGTAGATGATTTTTCAAAGGCTCATCTATGGACTTTGGTTCGAAGAAACTTTCTAAATAATTTGCTGATTTGCGATTTCAATTTTTGCATCTCTCATAACTTCGATAGCAGATTTTAATATTAGAGCAGAAATACTTATTCCAACAATCAGATCAGGCCAGGGTGAATTTGTCCAGGCGACTCCCACGGCCGCGAGCAACACGCCGAGATTTGCTAGCACATCGTTGCGTGAGCATAGCCAAGCAGACCGCATATTAACATCAGTATCCCTGAAACCTAATAACATTACAGCACAAATCAAGTTTGCAGCGAGAGCCAGAAAACCAACCACACCCATTGTGGTTACCTCTGGAATTATAGGGTTAAAGGACCGATATAAGGCACTGGTTAAAACTCCGATAGAAAAAATGGCCATGATGATTCCCTTTATATACCCGGCACGGCTTTGCCAAATAGTGTTGAGCCGAATAACATAAAGTGAAAACCCAAAAATAGCAGCATCACCCAACATATCCAAGGCATCAGCCATCAACGCATTCGATTGCGCAAAGAAACCGTATATGGCCTCAATAAAAAACATACCGGTATTGATGATTAAAACCCAAACGAGGATATTGCGTTTTTCATCTTGAACCTTGGTCAATTCCTTCTCAAGACTCGAGCAACAATCATTAATGCTTAAACTTTTTTTTTTAATTCGATTCACAATGAGGGAAAGTAAATAAAAGGTTCCCGCAAGTAAAATGATGGTGGGTCCCGGGGGCAGATCAGGTTGGTAGGATATTGCTAGACCGCCGGTAGTAAAAATCATTCCAAATAGTGCTGCAAGAATCATCATTAAGCTTAAGGAGCGAACATAGAGTCCAGCGATTGCAGCGGGAAGTGTTAATAAGGCAATAACTAAAATTAATCCTACAATTTGAATTAAAATGACAACAGTGAGAGCTACTAGTGAAAGAAATAGTAGATAAAAACGTTCTACTGGGATACCCCGAAGTCTCGCAAATTCTTCATCAAAAGAGACGGATATAAATTGTTTGTAAAATAGAAAAACGATTATTAGGATGATTAGGTCGAGCCCTGCTATCCAATAAAGATCTTCCGGGGCGATCATCAATATATTTCCAAATAAAAAGCTCATCAGATCAACGTTGTATCCGGGGGTTTGTGAAATGAATAAAATTCCCACTGCCATACCACCCGCCCATAATGCTCCAATTATGGTGTCTTCCTGTTGCTGCATCCGTAAGCTAACCCACCCTAGAATGAAAGCAAAGACCAAGGCTGAAACCAATGCCCCTTCAATGGGTGACCGGCCCAGATAGTAAGCGATTCCCATTCCTCCTAAAACAGCATGTGCAATACCTCCCGCCAGATAACCGATTTTTTTTACCACAACATAAGAACCAATGGCACCACAAGCTATACTGGCAAGTATCCCTCCGGCGATAGCGTTTTGCATAAAAGATTGTGAAGAAACAACTTCAAGAAAGGAGTTCAATGGCGTTCCTCGCCTTCATGGTGGTGATGTACCATATGCACGTGTGTTCCATATAGTTCTTCAATGGTTTCGCCAGTAAGTTCTGAAGTGGGATGACATATAAGGTTGCGATTGATGCAAGCTACCTTAGTTATGTATTGTGAAATGAAACCGATATCGTGAGTTACAACAATGATAGTGATTTTTTCGTTTAATTTTTTTAATAGGTCAAAAATATCTTTTTCAACTTTCATGTCGACATTTGCGGTGGGCTCATCCAGGATCATGATTTCCGGATTGCAGGTCAAAGCTCGGGCAATCAAAACGCGTTGAAGTTGTCCTCCAGACAGTGAACCAATGGAACGTTTCTTTAAATCGATAATTTCTACCGCTTCCATGGATTCTGCTGCAAGTTCTTTATCTTGTTTGTTAAAGAGTCCGATCCCAGATGTCTTTCCAAGTCGTCCCATAAGCACCGTTTCCTCAACGCTAATAGGAAAATCCCTAGAGAAAGGTGTTATTTGAGGCATGTAACCAATATTCTTGACCGCCTGATGCGCAGGTTCCCCTAATACTTCCACAGAGCCTTTGTCAGGATCTAGAAGTCCAAGGATAATTTTTAGTAGTGTTGTTTTGCCACTACCATTGGGGCCGACCATACCTACGAATTCTTTGGCCTCAATATCCAGTTGAATGTCTTCGAGGATAGGGGGTCCACCATAACTGAAATGGAGATCACGGATTTTAATGATAGGATTTTCGATCAATGATTTGCCCCCGAAATTGCTTTTGCTGTATGGCGCATATTTTCCAAGTAATTCTCTGAAAGTGGGTCGATTTCCTGTACAGAAGCACCAATTATTTTAGAAATTTTTTGTGCTATCAAAAGGCCGAATTGTTTTTGAACGAAAATAACCTTTATATTTAGCTTCTTTCCTTGGGAAACTATTCTTTGTAATGCTCTGGGCCCAGGTTCTTTTCCCTGGTGTTCAATAGGAATTTGTTCTAGGCCATAAGTTTCTGCGAAATAAGACCACGCGGGGTGAAACACCATAAAGCGACGAGTATTTCCCGCAGCGATAATCGTTCGAATTTCATTATGCAAAGCATCCAAATCTTTAGCAAGAGCCCTATAGTTTTTTTTGAAAAACTCAGCTTTTTCAGGATTCTGTTTTGACAAAGCATCTTTAATTTTTGCAGCCATAATTTTTGCGAGGGGTGGGCTAAGCCAAATATGTGGGTCGCTTTTTTCATTTGGGTTGTTCTTTGATCGCAAAGCATTATTTAATGAAACAAAATTTAAACTAGGTTGAATGGCTTTTATCCGAGAAATCCAGATTTTTTCAAATGGAACGCCGATACTGAAATACAGATTTGCATTTGCCAGTTCACTCATTTTTTTCGGGTTTGGATTGAAAGTTGCCGGGCTTTCACCTGCTTTGACCATTACATGAACTTTAACTTCATCACCACCGACACGTTTTACGAAATATTTTTGCGGGACAATGCTAACAAAAACCGGAATTGGTTCGGTCCACCCTTTAGTGGAGAAATATAATATTTGTATCAGAGCAATTATAATTACTTTCTTGTTCAAATAATGTTTCATTTTTAATTCTTTAATTTTAAAGGTGGATCATGTTAATAGGAGTTAAATGGTTAAACCCACTTAAATTGAGTGGCCGGCATTATAATCCATTTTTTTCATTAGAGAACTTATAAATTTGGCAGGGATAATTTTAGCTGGTTCTTATTTTAAAAGATCACTTAAGAAAATTTATAATAACCAAAGAAGACCAAATGGGATACCGAAAAGTAGTATCCCCAAGGTTATATTTACAGCATGAATCAAAAATAAATTATCTGTAATTGGAGAAATCATGACTTCTGTTCCAACTCGGCGAACAGCATGTTCAATATCAGTAGAAGTAATTTCACTTGTTTCTTTTTTTTGCAACTCCTCGACTACCTGATCAAGAAAGAAAAATTTCAAAGCTTTTAAAATCACACCAAATAATATCCCTGAAAAGAAACTCGCGAGTCCACTTTTTTGTTTCAACTTGATCTTTAACTCATTACCTACCTGATCATATTTTTTTTCAAACTCTGAACGTGGAATATTTTTTTGAAGTTTTGGGATCCGTCCTATAACCTCACGGGTTAACCAGTCTAATAATTGTTGCAAGCCTTCCAAACCTTCTTTTAATTTTTGAATCATCACATGCAGGGCACAGGCAATCAAACTATGTAATACCCCTATACCCAGATACCATAATGAGACGAGAATGAAAATAGAAGTTTCAAGCCAGCTATTCCATTCCGCAACATCAAGAACTTTTGAGTCAAAAGTCAGTATGGATAAAATACCCAAACCTAACCCGGCAAAACCAAAAACAAAAAGTTTTTTCAATGTTCCGAGTAATAGATCACGAAAAAACGAAATCCAGTAGTCCAGTATTTTGAGTGAATCCATTTTTTAATGAATCGGTGTCAGGTTGGGGTCAATATTAATGGTCAA
>CAYYIR010000013.1:0-19446 GCA_964471995.1 uncultured Nitrospina sp.
ACTTCAATGGCGACATCGTTCATATTGATTATAAATTCCCCGAGGGTTGTGGATCTAACTACTGGTGCGTAGAAGAATCAGGAATCAATGCAATGGCTTATAACTTTTATAGTGATCGCGCTTATCAAGTCCGGAAAAAAGCTAAAGACGAGGACAATATGTGTTGTCGTGCCGTCCGAACAGCTGGCCCTGCTGTCAAAAGAAGTGGTCGACTCTCCAATACTGGAAGAACACGAAGAGAATAAAAAAACCATCCAAAATTTTTACCTATGGCTCATCACCGGGCGACTCGTGCCGAAATAAATTTAAAGGCTTTCAAGCATAATCTTCAGAATCTAAAAATAATTCTTGGTCCCAGTACAGGGATCATGGCTGTTATCAAAGCCGATGCTTATGGGCATGGCGCTATCCCTTGCGCAAAAGCTGCATTAGAATGTGGAGTTCAATACTTGGGAGCGGGTGTTATCCAAGAGGGGATCGAACTTAGAAAAAATGGTATAACAGATCCCATACTTATTCTTGGAAGTATTTTTTTGGAGGAAGCTGAAGATTTAGTACATCACGATCTGGCGACTATTGTATGCACTGCTTCCCTTGCCGAAGAACTTTCAAAACAAGGAAAAAAGCAAGGTAAAATTGTTAAAGTTCACATCAAAGTGAACACGGGAATGAACAGATTGGGTGTCAGGCCAGAAAATTTATCAACCCTGGTTAAAAAAGTTGAAACCTTACCAAATATACAGTTGGAAGGCTTATCTACCCATTTTTCCTCCGCAGATGATGAAGATACTTCCATCACAAAAAATCAAATAGAAATATTCCAAAAAACTCTTGTTGGATTACAGAAATTGGGAGTTCATCTTCCCATAACTCACCTAGCAAACTCTTCAGCTCTTTTAAGGTTTCCCGAAAGTCGAGGGGAAATAGTAAGGCCGGGCCTTATACTATATGGAGCTCTACCCTCTCCTGTTTTACATCCGATTGTAAAAGAGGCTTGTAAAAAAGAAAATCTTCAAAACTTTCAACCCGTGATGCAATGGAAAAGTAAAATTATTCTCCTAAAATTAACACCAAAGGGACAACCGCTCAGTTATTCCAGAAAATATTTCACAGAAAAAGAAAGCCTAATCGCAACTATCCCTCTAGGTTATGCTGATGGTTTGAATCGAAAACTTTCAAACAACATGGATGTTTTGATTAAAGGTAAACGAGTGCCTCAGGTTGGCAATATTTGTATGGATATGATTCTAATTGATGTTAGTGAGGTTCCAAACGTACAGTTAGGTGAAGAAGTAGTGATATTTGGAAAACAGGGAGATGAGGAAATTTCCGTAGAAGAACTAGCAGATAGATGTGACACAATCCCATATGAATTGTTATGCAATGTCAGTAAGCGAGTACCTAGAATTTATCAAAATTAATTAAATTTATTTTAATAAGTTTATGCTCGATAGTTTTGAAATTTGATTTTTCCGGCACCAATCCCGGATTCCGTCTATGACCTTGAGAGTTACTGTGGGATCAATATAATTAGCAGTACCAATCTGAATCGCCTTCGCTCCAGCCATCAAAAACTCTATAGCATCATCGTGTGATGATATTCCACCTATTCCAAAAACAGGTATTTTTACAGCGCGAACAGTTTCATAAACCAGATTTAAAGCAATTGGTTTGATAGCAGGTCCTGAAAGTCCTCCAGTTCGATTTGCTAAATAAGGCTTACCTGATTTGGTATCTACCTTCATGCCTACAAATGTATTGCAAACTGATAGAGCATCTGCACCTGCTTCTTCTGCAGCCTTGGCAAGTAAAGTTATATCCGTTACATTCGGCGATAATTTTACTATTAAAAATTTCTCTGAAACCTTACGAACGGAGCTCACCACTTGTTTTAAAATAATAGGGTCTGAGCTGAATTGTAATCCACCTTTATCAACATTGGGACAGGAAACATTCATTTCCAAGGCATCTATCCGATCTTCCTTTGATAAAACTGAAGCCAACTCTACATATTGCGGAATAGTATCTCCAAAAAAATTCACAATGATGTTCGTTTTATAATTTTTTAGTTGAGGAAGTTTTACGGATAAAAATTCTTTAAGACCGATGTTTTCCAGTCCAATAGCATTTAGCATCCCAGAGGCTGTTTCTGCAACTCTTGGAACAGGGTTCCCAACTTTTGGATTTATGGAAATACCTTTAGTTGAAAAACCCCCTAATTCATTCAAATCCAAAAATTCGGAATATTCCAGTCCATAACCAAAAGTGCCTGAAGCGGCAATTACCGGATTACTTAGAACTAATTTTCCCAGATTTACTGTTAGATCAATATCCACTATATCTTATTGACATTTAAGGGGTTATCAGATATATTCAGTCAACATAAGTAGAGATAATTCAAGCTACATCAAGGATCATACCCTAACATTTCTATATTTAAAAACGAATTTAAAACCAAATAGCTCGAGGCAAATCCGTAATGGTGGACAACGAAGAAAATATAACTCTTGCTGATATTGAGAATCATGAAACCAATAAATATAAAAAGAATATTAATGACCTTATTGAAAATGCTGAAATAGAAGCGGAAATGGAAGCCGAAAAAAATATACGCTCAAAAAATTCTCGGATTTTTTTGATTTCTATGATTGGTTTTGTCTTACTCAGCTTGGTTTATTTACAAATAAATAACCAAAGTGCTGAAAAGGTAACACCTTATGAAAAACTCTCTGCGCCCATTCAAACACCCATTAAATCTCCAGAAGTAAAACTGGCTAAACAGGCAACTATAGTTGAGGAAAGTAACTCTCCTATATCATTTCATCAAATAAAAAAGGTGAAAAGTTTTGTTGAGACCGTTCAAGTAACACCGGAAAAAAAACCGGATTCTATTATAAAAACAACAATAAATTCGAAGCCACAAAAGAAAACAATTAGTGAAAAAATAAATTTAAAAGAAAAAAACCGGATAACTCAACCCATCAGAACCAAAAACACCTTCTTTGTGCAAGCAGGGGCTTTTTCATTAAAGCAAAATGCCAATACTTTAGTTAATAAATTAAAGGCAAAAGATTTTACTCCATTAATAAATGTTGTATCTAATGGTCAAAAAAAGACATATTTAGTGCAACTTGGTGTTTTCCCAAGTAAAGAGAAAGCATTGCTAGTTCAAGGGAAATTGGCACGGATCGGATATCCAAAAACAATCATTAAATAATCTCTTCTTTAGATAAAACAATTCTTCTGATTTTATGTTGCCTCCCCTTCATTTCTTTTTTCTACAGAGAACTATAAACATTGCTTGATTCTTTAAAAATTTTACTAGGATTAATCCTACTTTATTATGGCGGAGATTTCCTGGTAACAGGTAGCGTACGTCTCTCCCGCTTTTTTAAATTAAGTACATTTGTTATAGGTGCCACTGTTATAGCATTTGGAACATCAGCACCAGAACTAGCTGTTGCCATACTCGCGGCTTTAGATGCAGCTCCCGAACTAGCAATGGGAAACGTGATAGGAAGTAATATTGCAAATATAGGATTGGTTTTAGGTTTAACTGCCCTTATCGCTCCCTTAGTTATCAGCCCTAAAAGATTAAAACATGAATATCCACCGCTGTTTCTAGCAACACTTATAATTTTACTCTTGGCATGGGATTTAAATATTCACCGTTCAGAGGGAATTATAATGCTCGCTCTTCTCGCTTTATATTTATGGAGATCTTTCAACCAAAAAGAAGACTTTGAAACTGGGCAGGAGGAAGTGGGGCTGTTTGCAAATAAAGGTATTAGCTATCAATTTGTATTAGTCTTATTTGGATTAGTCGGTTTAATAAGTGGGGCAAAATTTCTTGTGTCTGGCGGAGTTTCAATAGCAAGGATGATCGGTATCAGCGAATGGTTCATTGGAATAACCATTGTTGCAATTGGAACCAGTCTTCCAGAAATAGTAGCATCCATTATGGCAGCGAGGCGTGGACAAGGTGAAATGGCCATTGGTAATATTTTTGGAAGCAATATTTTTAATATCTTAATGGTACTTGGTATTACTTCAGTAATACACCCCTTAAATATACAAGAACCAATTCATCCAGATCTAAATATTGCAGTTGGAATTACCATTTTGCTACTGGTCTTATTATTGCTGGGAAAATATTTCCTAAAAAAATTAGGTGGAATAGTTTTGTTGTCGACTTATTGTCTATACATTACTCTAAAAGGAATAGGTTTAATCTAGAATTAGGTGTAAAAATTTTACCTGACTTTATTGAATTTCCAAAGCTGCTTTTCTAACAAGGGTCATTTAAAAATAAACTCAATACTTATTCAATTTTAGAACGGCCTCTTCACTTTCTCTATGAAAATTGTAAATTTTAGATAATGTACAAAATTATTCCAGCGACAACCAAAACAACAGCAATAATGCCCACATTATTATGTTGAATACCACTGTTGTTCTCATCAGTATTCGTTTTTAAAATTTGTGATGTTTTTTTTGCCTTAGAAGGTAAAGGTCTTTCAAGGGTTTCTAATTCCTCTTTGATCGTACTGGGAGGGATATCAATCATTTTACAACGTCCCTCAAAATTTGAACCTTCATCTACTACCAAACGATAGGTTGCAATATCACCAGTGAGGCGACTGTCATCCATCAATGCAACCTTATTTTCAGCAAAAAGGTTTCCTTGAATATTGCCTTTATTCGTTACGTTATAAGTTTTGATGTTACCTAAAACTTTTCCAGCCTTGCCAACCACGAAATCGTTTGAAGAGTAAACCTCACCCTCAAAATACCCATCAAAATGAACGGAACCTTTAACCCAGAGCGTCCCATGAAGACGCACTCCTTTTTCAAAATATGAGTCCATACTAATTCTAAAAAAAAATTAAGAGAAACCCCAGCATCTATTATGGAATTTAACAGATATTAGCAAATATTTTAATGAGTTACAAGTTGGACCATTCAAAGGTTCCAAAATAATTCGTTAATATAAATTTAGTTCTTCTTGTTGAAAACTTGTTATTTTACTGATAATTTGTTCTCCTTTTTAATTAACCCATTATTTAAGGAAATTGAATGCGTAATGACCGATCTCTCAACGAATGCAGAAAAATTAAAGTAACCAAAAATTACATCATGCACCCAGCAGGTTCGGTTCTCATTCAAATGGGACACACTAAAGTTATTTGCTCAGCAACAGTTGAAGATAAGGTTCCAACTTTTTTACGGGGAAAAGAAAGTGGTTGGGTGACCGCTGAATATTCCATGTTACCAGCTTCTACTAATCGTCGCACACAACGTGAAGCCTCACGTGGCAAATTATCTGGAAGAACACAGGAAATTCAAAGATTGATTGGCAGATCCCTCAGAACCGTAATCGATCTAAATAAACTTGGTGAACGAACTATTTGGTTGGACTGTGATGTCATTCAGGCAGATGGAGGCACTCGGTGCGCTTCTATAACTGGTGCCTTCATGGCAACGGTACTGGCTTTAAAAAAATTGAAAAAAGATAAACTTATTGATGAACTACCTATCATCGATTACGTTGCAGCAATAAGTGTTGGCATTGTTAAAGGGAAAAAGTTGCTCGACCTAGAATATTCTGAAGATTCAAACGCAGATGTAGACCTTAATATTGTTAAAACAGGTTCGGGAGGATATGTCGAAATTCAGGGTACCGCCGAACAGGAACCTTTCGATGACAAGCAAATGGATGCCATGCTTAAACTTGCTGATAAAGGCATCAAAGAACTTATTAGTCTACAAAAAAAGACCGTCGGTGATCTAGGAATATAATTTGAAATTCCTGTTTAATTATTTAATTGTATTTTGATTAATCTTTCGGATCCTAAGAGTTAAATATAAAACGGATGCCAGCCCCCCGGATCCAAATGTCATCCACATCACCATAATCTGATAACGAACCGCGATTATCGGATCAACTCCTGATAGAATTTGCCCTGTCATCATTCCTGGTAATGCGACTAAACCAACGGCAAAAAGACTATTAATTTGGGGTATCAGTGATGTATCCAAAGCAATTCGCCTTGCCTTTATATAATTCTTCTCCAGCTTGAATTCGGATTCAAAACGTTCTGCAGCTAAACTCACAGTATTCATAGAATTAGCAAAGATCATCCCTGCAATGGGTATAACAAGACTCGGCTCAAACCATGTTTGCATCTGCAATACTAATTGCGTCACCAGACCGAGCAGAACCAGCCCCGGCAAACCTATTGAGATAAAAAATTTTAAATATATTTTTACGCTTTTCTCTTCAATTGATCTAAGCGCAATCCAAGCCGAGACTGCAACCATTAAAATAATAACTAGAATTATAATTATTGGCTGCGATATCTCAAAAACATAAGTAAGTAAATAACCCACCAGCAAAAGCTGAAGAACCATACGGATATTTGCGTATATCCCTAGAGAGCCTTTGATTCCCCAGCGGAAAATGATTACCAGCAAAAATAACGTAGGTATAAATACTAGACTAAGTTCTATAATTGGAATTGTTTGCATTAGTCAATCTCATGCAAATTGTAGTCCCCTTTTTATCGACTACAGTCAACACTATAACTGGTACCTGTTATACAACCTAAGTTCTTATAAAATATTCTAAAATTATTTAAAGACAAACTTTCTGCCTAAGCCTTCATTGAAAATATCCACCGGTTAAATGAATTGGTCATGATGATTATAAACTCTCTTCCCTTTTATAGAAAAACTTACTAGATTGATGTCTTTACCTATGTTTTTCTACGCCTATCTTAAGACATTTAGTTTCTAACGGACAGGAGCTACAAAAAGGAGAAATAGGTTTGCACAAATTTTGCCCAAATGAAACAAGGAGCTCGTTATAATTTTTCCAGAACCTTTTGGGTAAAACTTTGCGTAAAACCATTTCAGTTTCGTCCGGAGTTTTGGTTTTTACATATCCCCAGCGATTTGAAATCCGATGCACGTGAATATCAACACAGATGCCAGATTTATTATGACCAACAGTTAAAGTAAGGTTCGCCGTTTTCCTACCCACTCCTTTGAGTTTCAGTAATTCTTCTAGTTTGTCTGGCACAATGCCGGCATATTCTTTCTCTAATATCTGGCATATTTCTATAATAGATTTTGTTTTATTTCGATAAAACGCGGCGGGATAAATAGCTTTAACTATATCCGCATTGGTAAGCTTTAATAATTCAGCTGGTGTTTTTGCTAGAGAAAAAAGTTTTGCCGAAGCGGTTTCCGTGATTTCATCCCTCGTTCTTAAACTGATTATGCAACTTATCAGAACCATGAACGGGTCATTATGCTTTCCAATAAGCATAAGGCCGGGTTTTCGGAATTCTTTTGTGACTTTTTTGAGTGTCTTTATCACCTCGGCAATGTTAAAATCCGTAACTTTTCCTGCCATTTGTCCTCATTTTTATTTAATTGGGCAATTCTTAATAGTAAAAAAGTATTGATTTTGCTAGTATAAGGGCTCTATTAGGGTCTATTACAAATAGAATCAATGAGATAACAGACAGTACGTATTTTAACTTATAAACTGGATTTTTGGAAAATGCAGCATACTATCTCTGTTTTAATGAATAATCATTTTGGTGTTCTTTCACGTATATCTGGTCTATTCAGCGGTCGCGGATTCAATATCGAAAGTCTTAACGTTGCCGAAACTTCGGATCCTAATATTTCACGCATGACCATTGTTACCATTGGAGACAAAGCTAAGATTGAGCAAATAACAAAACAGTTGAATAAGCTCGTTGATGTTATCAAAGTTGTAGACCTGACCGAGGAAAGTTTTGTCGACCGCGAACTGGTCTTAATAAAAATGAATGCTGAATCGCGTGTTCGCGAAGAAATGCTTCGAATAGTAGAACTATTTCGAGCAAGAGTGGTAGATGTAAGTTCTTCTACCTATACTATCGAAATTACTGGCGACGAAGGTAAAATAAACAGCTTCCTTGAACTCTTAAGTCCATTAGGCGTCAAAGAAATTGTCCGCTCAGGAAGGATCGCCATCGGCCGTGGAAACAAATCGCTTTCATCTAATTAAAGTTTACAGATAAGGAGAAAAGTTTTGTCAAAGATTTACTATAACAAAGATGCAGATATAAAAAATATTAAGAAAAAAACTATTGCTATCATAGGTTACGGCAGTCAGGGTCACGCCCATGCCCGCAATCTTCATGACAGTGGCATGAAGGTCATGGTCGGTCTACGCAAGGGTAGCGCTTTTTGGAAGCGCGCTCAAAAAGATGGGTTAAAAGTGGTCTCTGTTCCGGAAGCGGTAAAACAGGCTGATATCATGATGATCCTTATTCCAGATGATAAACAACGGAAAATGTATGAAAACGATATTGCACCCCATTTAAAAAAAGGGCAAGCCATTGCCTTTGGACATGGCTTTAATATCCACTTTGGTCAGATTGAACCCCCAAAAGATGTCGATGTATTTATGGTTGCACCCAAGGGCCCGGGCCATTTAGTGCGTCGCACTTATGAACAAGGAGCCGGGGTACCTTGTCTCATGGCTATTCATCAAAATGCTACCAAGAACGCTAAAAAGATTGCTTTGGCTTACGCTAAAGGTATTGGTGGCACACGTGCCGGAGTACTCGAAACCAATTTTAAAGAAGAAACTGAAACAGATCTTTTTGGTGAACAAGTCGTTTTATGCGGTGGTGTAACGGAATTAATCCGTTCTGGTTATGACACTCTGGTCGACGCAGGATACGATCCAAACTTAGCTTATTTCGAATGTCTTCATGAACTTAAACTGATTGTTGATCTAATTTATGAAGGTGGAATTGGTAATATGAGATATTCTATCAGCACCACTGCCGCTTACGGCGATGTGACGCGTGGACCTCGTATCATCACTGATGAGACCAGATCAGAAATGCGAAAGATTCTTAGCGAAATTCAAAGTGGTAGCTTTGCCAGAGAGTTTATTTTAGAAAATCAGGCTAATCGACCCGTATTTAACGCTCTACTTCGCAAAGGTAAGGAACATCGTGTTGAAAAGATAGGGGAAAAGCTACGCAAGATGATGCCTTTCGTTGGCAAGAAATTGCAGTAAGGTCCAAATTTGATGCGTAGCCCCATAGCAAAAGAAGGCTTTATTTTCATTATTCCCTTGGCTTTTTTGGCGGCACTTTTTTTTTCATTGGGTTATAACTGGCTAGCCGGATTATTTGAAGGACTTTTTCTTTTCTGTGTCTGGTTTTTTCGTGACCCTGAAAGAGTCATCCCAACAGAACCTAATGTAATTGTATCGCCAGCAGATGGCAAGGTTGTTGAAATCATCAAAGAGAGCGACCCACTATTACCAAACGATAACTATGTCCGGATTAGCATTTTTTTGAACGTATTTAATGTTCATGTGAACCGTATACCTATTGCCGGTAAAATTGAAGCAACTCGGTACAATAAAGGCAAGTTTCTGAATGCTGCAAATCACAAAGCATCGTTAGATAATGAACAAACTGCAATTCTAATATACAACGGTTCTACCAAAATATTAATCAAGCAAATAGCAGGGCTAATCGCAAGGCGTATTATTTGTTACGCAAAAGAAGGTGATGAATATGAATTGGGAGAACGATTTGGCTTGATTCGTTTTGGTTCAAGGACGGATATATTCATTCCTGAAGGAACTGAAATTAATGTCAAGGAAGGTGATATTGTTAGCGGTGGTAGTTCAACCATAGGATACTTAACTTAAAATGATACAAAGAAAAGGCATACATATTCTTCCTAGTTTGTTTACTACTGGGAATGTGTTTTGTGGCTTTTACGCATTCGTAGCAGTTTTGAACGAAGATTTTTATCATGCCGCCTGGGCGATTTCGGTGGGTATGATCTTTGATGGTTTGGATGGACGGATTGCACGGCTAACAAAAACCACCAGTGCCTTTGGAATGCAATATGATTCTTTGGCTGATATCATTACTTTCGGCATGGCACCAGCATTTCTCGCTTATGCCTGGGTTTTAAAACCTTTTGGGAGGCTGGGTTGGATGGCGGCTTTTCTTTTCTTATTGTGTGCAGCACTACGCCTCGCACGCTTCAACATCACCAAATCCGATATTAGCAGTACTCATTTCATTGGTTTACCAAGCCCAGCAGCGGCGGTGGTAGTTGCCTCTATTGTCATAGCCTTTGAGGATTTATTTGCCACACGAATTAACCCTTTTATTATGGTTATGGTTATTTATGGGTTGGCATTTCTTATGGTGAGCAATATTAAGTATCCGGCCTTTAAAAAATTCAATTTCAATAAAAGAGTGGCATTTTCCCGGTTTCTATTTATTATCTTATTTATTTACGTTTTGGCAACGATTCCTCGAGTGGCATTATTTTTACTTGGGGTCTCCTACACCGTGGTCGGTCCAATAGGATTATTAATTAAAAATAAAGGTTTGGTTTCAGAAGAAACCAAACCCTCTGAACCCAACCTATAATAAATTTATAAATGTCTTGGTTAGATAAAATTAAGGCCGGTATCGGCAAAAAAACCCTAAAAGATGAGGATTTATGGGTCAATTGTAAAAAATGCAAGGAACAGATTTATGTCTCAGAATTAGAAAGTAACCTCAAGGTTTGCCCAAAATGCGGATATCATTTTCGGCTAGATGCCCGACAAAGAATCCATCTGATAATAGATCACGAGACGTTTATTGAGCATGATAATAATCTGACGTCATCTGACCCTCTTAAATTTAAAGATACAAAAAAATATAAAGATCGAATTCGAGCAACCATAAAGAAAAAATCAAGTAACGATGCCATTGTGACTGGATCTGGGGAGATGAATGGGATTTCCATTGAATTAGCTGTATTTGACTTTAGCTTTATGGGTGGAAGCATGGGGTCAGTGGTCGGAGAAAAAATTACGCGTACGATAGAAAGGGCAATAGAAAATAATGTGCCTCTGATTATTGTAAGCTGCTCAGGGGGAGCACGCATGCAGGAAGGTATTTTTTCACTCATGCAAATGGCAAAAACCTCATCTGCACTACAAAAACTCGGCTCTAAAAATATTCCTTACATATCGATTCTTACTGACCCCACTATGGGAGGGGTTTCTGCAAGTTTTTCTATGCTAGGAGATATTATTCTTGCTGAACCTGGCGCATTGATAGGATTTGCAGGGCCACGCGTCATAGAGCAGACTATCAAACAGAAACTCCCTGAGGGGTTTCAAAGGTCCGAATTCCAATTGGAACATGGTCTAATTGATAACGTTATCGAAAGGAAGGATTTGAAATCGACATTGTCCCGACTTCTAAATATGCTACAAAATAAACCAAAAGAAATAACAGGACAAGTAGTAGAAAAAATCCCGAAACTCACCAATCCCCCTGAAGTCCTTGGAGCCTAAATAGGCTTTTGATCACCATTCGATTTGAAAACGAATAATATTGGAATCCAGGCTGCCATTGTCCGTCCCTATTCCGCTTGTAAAATCAGCATGAACGTAGTTATACATAATGCGTGACATGGGATTTAATTCCCAGTTTAGACCCAATGTTAGGCTTTTTTGTTCGCCACCATTAATTCCTGCACTACGGTCATTCAAATCCAGCTCTGAATAGCGTGCAGCCAATTGCAAGGCACCAGTACCTTTTCCTTTAGACCATTTTTTATTCCAGTTAAAAATCTCTTTTGGCTTAAAACGGGCGATCACACCTTTTTTTCGAGAATATCGACGATTTTCTCCTGTGATATACCAACTACCTTCAACATAATAACCATCCACCTGACCGTTTGTAATTTCGTCCTTGGTTATATCAGTAACCACATACTCACTCTGCAAGCTGAACTGATTCCAGTTCATAGCAGCTTCGAATCCTACAATATTGAAATTACGAGCAGGTATTGCTCCAGTGCTTATTAAATTAGTTGTAATTTCACTATCGCGTGCACCATTAAATGTTACTTTATTGTTCGTGGCCTTTTCATAACTCCAACTTACTCCTAAATGGGCCCACCTCCTACCATCTTCAGAATAATAAGGTGAACCAGAAATTCTGCTTGTAATATTCCAGTCACCATCACCCCTAAAATCAGGTGGGTTTTCATTGGTTTCTTTATTTACAAAAATGGACCAGTTGATTCTGTTATTCAATGCATGATTGTAAAAAGCAAACCCTGTGTTTCGTGTTTTGAAAAAAGTATTTGCCAAAGAACGTTCAATAAAAGTCAGGTAATTAGAACTGGTGAGGGAATCTAACGATGCCGGTCTCTTAAAATGGCCTACCTGGAAATTACCGAGAACAGGGATGCGGGTTATTCCTATATACATATCTTTGAACGTCACACCGTTGGAACCTCCACCAACATCGATATCAAATTTAAACTTCATTACCTTATAAAGCATACCCGCCATAAAAAAGCGGACGCGACGAAAACGAGATCCATTCTCCTGTTGGCCAATCGATGATTTGAAAGTCTGAGATTCGCTAAATAAACCCCAATCGTGTTGAATACGCCCGCCAACCTGAAATCTAAATTGATCATCGCGGGTGCGCATTTTGAATCCATTTTTATAATAAGAAATAATTTCCTTTTCGCCCTTTTTATATCTTGAGCTCTCTAGTTTTTCTAACTTTTCGAGTCTTTTTTCCAACCTTTTAATTTTTTCAGAATCCATAGCTCGAGCTTCGGTATTAACAAAATAATCCATTATGCAAACCAGGAACCCTAACATAAGTAATTTCTTAATCATTTCGTTATTTCTTCCGAATTTACTAAATCATGATACTCAAGTATTTTATTTCGCTTGGCCTATGGTAGGATATATATTACTTATGATTTTATAAGTGGGATAGATATTTTAAAAGTGCTTCCAGTTCCTAGAAAACTCTCAACTGATAACTGGCCAACATGCGCTAGAACCGTATGTTTGACTATAGAAAGCCCTAAACCAGTACCCCCCACCTGTCTTGACCTCGCTTTATCTGCACGATAAAAACGTTCAAAAACCCTATGTTGTTCCTGCGGTTCGATACCAATACCCGAATCACCAACCTCCAAAACTGCATTTTTTCCTTCCTTATACAAATTCAGCCATACTTTACCATGCTTTGAGTTATATTTTATGGCATTGTCTATTAAGTTATTAACGGATTGAAAAAGAGCCTCCCTGTCACCTAAAATTTCTATGGGCTCATCAATAACCTGCAACTCGATGGGGATTTTTTTTTCCTCACTCAATGGAAGAAGTGCCTGCATTGAATCATTAACCACACCCCTTAAGTCCATAGACTCTTTCATTAAATCCATCTTCACAGACTCCAAACGCGAAAGAGCTAGAAGATCAGTAACGATATTAGAAAGACGAAGAGTCTGGTTCATCGTCTTTGTTAAAAAAGTGCGTTGATATTCGGCAGACATTTCTTTATCTTCAATCATCGTTTCCACCAAACCTCTGATCGCAGTAACAGGAGTTTTTAGTTCATGTGAAACATTGGCTACGAAATCCTGCCTGATAGTCTCTAAACGTTCCAATTCAGAAACATCATGTAAAACGGCAACAGCACCAACCATTTCCCCCGATGCATCCCTAAATGGTGAAGCGTGAACTTCTAAAATCTGATTCATGGAGCCCGTCACAATTCTCAACTTCTTTCTAATTTCCGTTTCTTCATTCAAAACTAAAGAAAAAATTTGACAAAATTCTTGTGAATGGGTGGTTTCCCAGATCTTTTTATAAAGTTTTTTATTAGAAGAAATACTAAGTATCGTTCTTGCGGCTTCATTCAAATGAATAATATTTTCATTTTTATCGACTGCGACGACGCCTTCCACCATTCCAGCTAAAATGGCAACCAGTTTATTGTTGTCCAATACAATAGTTTCCATACGTTCGCGTGAGCTACGTGCCAATTTATTCAAAGTCCTGGCCAAAGATCCAATTTCATCTTTTCTGTCAACAGAAATTCGTTGATCATAATTTCCTACAGACATGGATTCGGCGTTTGCGGTCATAGCGGTCAAAGGTTTAGCAAAACCCCTTGCAACAAAAAATCCCAATATTAAAGCTATTAGAATAGAAACACTCATAGCAAATAGTACAAGCGTGTGGATACGTGAAAGCCGATTATCAATAGTAGATAGCGGGAGAGAGGTTCTTACATAACCTAGCAAATCACCTTCACTTTTTACAGCGATGGCGAAATACATCATATTGATGTCAATCGTCTTACTGAATCGAGTGGTTATACCATGACCGTGAGAATGTGCAGCCAGAATTTCAGGGCGATTTGCATGATTATCCATAGAATTTGGATCTTCCTGCGAATCGGCAAGCACTGTTCCATCTAATTTAATAATTGTGAAACGTGTATTGGTTACTTTTCCCAGACTTTTTATAAGCTCCTGATCTTTTTTCTTAGAAGAAGCGAAAAAAATATCTAACGCAATTCCTTTAAGGAGAGTTGCGCGAACATTTAGAGACTGTTCAATTTCCTTTAGAGTTTCTTTTTCTACCTGCTTGGATATAAGAACCCCAACCATCACGGTGGAAAGTAATATGAGAACTACATAACCAGCAAAAAGTTTCCATAAGATCCGAGAACGAATCAATTACTATGCCTCCTCATCACGAAATCGATAACCCACACGATGGATGGTCTCTATAAGATCTCTTTTTTTATCAAGTTTTTTCCGGATAGAACGTATATGAACATCAATATTACGGTCGATTATATATGTATCTTCAGAGGACACATTATTCAATATGTGCTCACGAGTGAAAACCCGGCCCGGATGCGAAGCAAGAAAATAAAAAAGCTTAAATTCCATCGCAGTTAGGTTAACTTTTTTGTTTTCTAACCTCACTTCATGACGATTACAATCGATAATTAACTCATCAAACGAAATGACCTCCTTATCTTCTTCCCTTAATCCACCTCGACGTAAAACCGATTTAACCCTTGCAATGAGTTCCCTTGGGCGAAAAGGTTTCAATACATAATCATCAGCCCCAATACCAAGACCCAATACAATATCACTCTCCTCACCCTTTGCAGTCACCATAATTATAGCAATCGAACGCGTTGCAGAATCGGCTTTTAATTGACGGCAGATTTCTATTCCATCTATGCCAGGTAGCATCAGGTCAAGTAGAACTAGGTCAGGTATTTCTTTTTGCACCAAAACCAATCCCTTTTCTCCATCCAAAGCAGAACTAACATTAAATCCTTCTTTTGAAAGATTATAATCGATGACTTCGAGAATATCAGCCTCGTCTTCAACCACAACTATTTTAGTTTTTCCCATAAGGTATACTCCCAGAATTTTCTAGGGCACATTTTACTTTTTAAATATAAATTTAATATAAAAATGGATTTCTCTAGGGAGGAGGGACAATAGTTAGAACAATAACTCAAAAATAGATCGCTTTTTAGGATACTACTTTCGGGATACGGTGTAATCTTCTTGCTAAAGTATCAGGAACTCTTAGTCTTAAATTTAAAAATCTATAGTTTTTGAATGAAACTATTAAACGGTTATCTGATGGTTTATACCTCTAGCAACCAAGGCTTTTCACTGCGTCTTCAATAGACACTGCAACACAACTGAATATAGGTGTGTCTTCTTTAACATATCGACTACCTTCCGTTTCACGTAATTCCTGAACAAGATCAAGAAAGTCATCCGGTGAGTCTGTTTCGAAAGCGACCACAAATTCATAATCATCAATACCAAAACAATAAGTTGTATTTAACTTAACAGAAGGATATTTATTACCAACAAAGATATGTTCGTCCATAATTCCCTGACGGGTAAATTGAGTCAGAAGATACCATTCACGGGTTTTTACGAAGGGATAAATGAAAAGATATTTAGCCTTACCCGGAATGATGTGCGTTCGGTCTTCTTCGTGTTCTGGATTGATAAAATCCATATACATGGACCGCTTTGTCATAGAAAGGTAAGAATGTGATATGTTGAGATACTTCCCAAGTCCAGTTTGATATAACCTCGTGGTCATGGCCTGGAACTCCTCCATGCTGTAACAGATTCTCCAAGTCATTATATCCGTGTCCCCACGTAAGCCCACCATGGTGTAACATAGCAGGATCATATCAGAGGAATTATCATACTCTTCTAAAATATCGATAAACTCTTGCATACCTTTTTCACGCTCATCTTTTGGAAGCCGGCGAAAAGCTGGATCGAGTTTATAAAAAGTGAAGCTTACATATTGGCGACGTGTGGGAGTTTCGTCAGAGGATGCGGCCTGCGTTGCTTCACGCTTTTGCTTTGCAGCCTCCATTGCAGCACCCTCTCTCTCTTGCCTTGCTCGTGAAACTACTTCTTCATCGATCAATGTAAGGCTTTTATCCTTTGCATATTGCTCAATCCCACGGACAACACTTTTACGCACGAAAAACGGTACATTTTTCATGCGGGTCTGAGCCTCATCGGTCCAATCCAACTCGAGCGCAGGCATAAACTCTTCTAACTCTTTGTCATCAATACTCATAATTAGATCTCAAATAGAAAGGTTTTCGGTATCAGCATTATAAACAAATCTGTTTAATAATCAAAGCCTTTGCTATCTTTTCTTACATAGAATACTGCCAATAAATAGGGCAAATAATTAAAAAAATAACAAAAATTTTGAAAATATAAATATGTTTTTAAAATATGGAAATAAACTGTACAACAGCAGTTAAATGGATCTAAAAATATATTTAATCCTTTAAATTCAATTATTTAAAGTAAATTATTTAAGCTAAAAATTAGGCTGGAAATTTTTCTTTTTTGATCGCTGTTTATTATCTGTAGATAAAGAATAAATATATGTGAAACCCTCGTATTTTAAGAGCACCCTCTCCCAACCCTTTCGCTGGGTCGCTTAAAATACTTAATCCGTATAAAATCTTATTAACCGGCAGGAGTAAACTGAGGCGCCCTTGGTAGTTTTCTCCATTTATTAAAATAGTAGTTTATACGCCCATCTTTTGTAGGGTAGATTTTTGAATATTTTTCATTACCTTGTTCATCTTTTTCAACGATTACAATATTTTTATCTAGCACTTGGGTAGATTTCGCAACATATAAAAATGTATAAGGTTGATCACGCGCAATCAACCTGTGCAACTCCCTTGCCATTTTAACTTGCCTGGATCTATCGTACTCTTTACGGATGCGGGTTATGAGTCTGTCTACTTTTGGGTTTTTATAACCGACAAAGTTAAGCTGATTAGGCCCTGCTTGACTGGAATGCCATATTTGATAAAGATCTGGATCGGCACCCATACTCCAACCCAAAACCAACGCATCATATTTAAGCGGGTTTACAAAGTCTTTCAAAAATACAGCCCACTCAAACAACTGGGTATTGCATTTAATCCCTATCTTGCGCCAATTTTCCTGAACTATAGTAAGTATATTTTTTCGGATAGGATTACCACTATTAGTAATAAGATTAAACTCGAAGAGCTTACCCTCTTTTTCGAGCCATCCGTCAGCGTTCTTCTTCCAGCCAAACGTATTTAAAATTTTTAATGCCGCGGTAGGATCATAGAGCACCGGTTTAACATCAGGATCGTACCACTGGGTTATTTTTGGGTATGGTCCGGTAACTCTCTCCCCTTCCCCGTAAAGCAGATACTCTATTATTGGTTCAATATCGATTGCCATACCAAGGGCAGTTCTAATTTTTGCATCTGCAAAAAGTGGATTGCGAATGTTATAACCAATATAGGAATAGAAATAGCCAATACTTGAAAAACTCTGAAATTTACTTTCTTTTGAAAACCTGGAAACCTGGTGTGGTTGAACGGAGTAGTTATCTAGAGCACCCGTATAAAATTCCATTTCTTGAGTCAATGTATCGGGAACAATGCGCATTATATATTCTTTATACTCAGGTGCCCCCTCCCAGTAATTTTCGTTTCGCACAAGACTTATAGCTTCATCCGAATTCCAATCAACAAATTTGTAAGGCCCTGTGCCAATTGGATTTCTGCTAAAATTGCTATCCCGCATAATAAACTGTTTGGGTTCACGGCTGCGCCTTAATGCTTCCTGCTTTAATTTAGTTTTGTTTAAAAGATGCTCCGGTAATATTCCCATCGCCCAGGAGCTAAAAGCAGGTGAGAAGAGCCGTTTATAAGTAAATTTTATTTTATAAGGACCTAGTATTTCTGCTGATTTGACTGGTTCATAGTCAGATTTTCTAGGTGAAGTGCCCCTTGGGTCAATAATTGAATTATAGGTAAATAAGACATCACCCGAATCAAAGCGATGCCCATCATGGAAAACAACATCTTCTCTAAGATCAAAAATAATAACGGGATTGTGTTCGGTTAAAGATAGAATATTCTTATATTGTTTTTTGAGATCGCCTTGTTGGTGTGGGTTTTTTGCTTTTATAAATTTTTCAAAAGGAAATTCATTGAAGTAATCCTCCCCTAAAAATTTTTTGATTGGGCTAAAGAAATCCTGATTGATATTTTTAAGAGTAAATTTTAATCTAAACAGTTTCTCAATTGTGTAACCGATGTTAGCAATTTCTCCTTCAATAGTTTCTTGTCTAATAACTTCTATATTGCGGAGATTGTTATTCCATTCAATATTTTCAGACATAGCTTTCAAAAGTAAGGCGGACCAGTCATCCACATTTTTGGGATTATTCATACCCGGTAAACGCCAAGACAAATTAACAGCTAAATAGACTTCTTCATATTCTGACCAAGATTTTGCCAATCGAGGCCGATATTTTAGATTTTTATCTAAATCGATTAGACCATCAAAAATAAGGTCGTTAATGGTACTACTGGAGGTATCCGCGCTAAGTATGGGGTTCAATATCTGGGCATCGCCACTTGATCCTTGAACATATTTAAACAGCCTTTCAGGATTTCCTGATGCCTGCTTTTCATAAGTAGGTACCCAGAAAAAAGATTGCATAAGAAAAAGAATCAAGATTAGAGGTACGTATAAAAGAACTTTTTTTATAATCATTCTTAAATAATATCAAATTGAAGAATTAATAAGGCTGTAATTTATTTTTTTGTAGATATTTTTTATCATTCGATCTCTAAGGTACTCATGTATAATGCATTTACCATTCAGGAACCAAAGAAATCCATTTTAGTCTGAATGCTAAAAATTCTCTTGACTTGCCCTGTAATTGACTATAATTTGGAGAACCTCGCATTGGCTTGGAATTATCTAGCCTTGCAATAAACTGTGACCATAAACGATTTTTATATATATTAACTTTTTGCTAATAAACTAATTAGAAGGAAAAAGAGATGTCTACACTAATCACCGACGAATGCATTAACTGTGGAGTATGTGAGCCAGAATGTCCTAACACAGCAATCAGCGAAGGCGAAGATTTTTACGAAATTGAAGCAGATCTTTGCACGGAATGTGTTGGGTTCCATGGTGAAGAAGCCTGCCAGGAAGTTT